>JBJXHH010000016.1:0-28470 GCA_046160675.1 Chitinophagales bacterium | reverse complement strand
CCTTCCAGCGAAATGGGGGTAATTGCATTGCTGCGCCAAACCTTGTATGACATGCAATGGTATGCAGCCGGCGGGAATAAAGAGCAGGAAAACATTTCACTGCAGGCGATGAATGACAATAAACTATTACCTCAGGTAATGGAAGTAAATGAAATCTTAGAAGTTTTGCGGGCAGATAAAATTTGTGATGAGTTTCAATTTCAATATATCATCCGGGCTAACAATGATAGTTATAAACGGTTGGAAGAAATTAAAAAAACAAATGCACAACTTATTATTCCCATCACATTTCCGAAAACACCTGATGTTGAAGACCCCTTTGATGCAGAACTTTTAACGCTGGCGGATTTGAAACACTGGGAACTTGCTCCTGCAAATGCCGCTTTCCTTGAAAGAGAAAATATTCCTTTCGCTATCACTTCAGCCGGGTTAGAAAATAAAAATGATTTTCTAAAAAACCTGAGAAAAACCATACAATACGGGCTTTCAGAAAAAACTGCCCTGGCCGCTATTACTACCATCCCGGCAAAAATGTTGAATGCATCATCAGAGGTGGGCACATTGGAAAAAAATAAAATTGCAAATTTTCTAATCACTTCAGGAGAAATTTTTGAAAACGAAACTCTCATTTATCAAAATTGGGTAAAGGGCAAATCATACATTGTTAACCCGATACAAAAAGACATTCGGGGTGTTTATGAGTTGCGTATTAACAGCATGGTGTATGGGTTATTGATACAAGGAAAATACATTACTCCTGAATTTTCCGTAGTAAAAAATTCTGACACTCTCAAAGCAGATGGAAAATTTTCTAATGAAACTCTTTTACTAAATTTCAAAGATGGCGAAAGAATGTTCAGGCTAACAGCCCCAATTGATGCAAATGACTTTACAGGAACCGGATTAATGAATGATGTTTGGGTAAACTGGCAGGCAATGTTTACAAATGTATATGCTGAAAAACCTGACACAACTAAAATAGATACAATCACCCTGGGAAACATCATTTATCCTTTCGTTTCTTACGGATGGGAAACAAAACCCCAACAGGAAAATATACTCATCACAAATGCTACTGTCTGGACAAATGAAAAAGAAGGCAACTTGCAAAATTGCGATGTATTAATTGGCAACGGAAAAATATTGCAAGTTGGAAAAAATATTGCAGCAAAAAATGCAAGAGTAATTGATGGAACCGGAAAATATGTAACCTGTGGAATTATTGATGAGCATTCACATATCGCAGCATCAAGTGGGGTGAATGAAGGAACACAGGCAGTATCCGCTGAAGTGCGCATAGGAGATATTATTAATAGTGAAGATGTGAACATTTACAGGCAGTTGTCTGGCGGTGTAACTACTTCACATATCCTGCATGGTTCTGCAAACCCCATCGGCGGTCAAACAGAAATTATCAAACTCCGCTGGGGCTCTTCTCCTGAAGAAATGAAAATGAAAGAAGCACCTGAGTTTATAAAATTTGCGTTGGGTGAAAATGTAAAACAAAGTAACTGGGGTGATAATTACCGCATTCGTTTTCCGCAAACAAGAATGGGGGTTGAACAAACGATGGATGATGCATTTAGCCGGGCGGAAGAATATATTGCGGCAAAAAAAATTACAGGAAACGTTGTAAGAAAAGACCTTGAGCTGGATGCACTTGCTGAAATTCTGATGAAGCAACGATTTATTACCTGCCATAGTTATGTACAGAGTGAAATCAACATGATGATGTATATTGCAGATAAGTATGATTTTACATTGAACACTTTCACTCATATTCTCGAAGGATTTAAAGTGGCTGATAAAATGAGGGCACACGGAGCAGGAGCCAGTTCATTTTCTGATTGGTGGGCTTATAAATATGAAGTGTACGATGTAATTCCGCAAAACGCAGCCATTCTTTCAAGAATGGGAATAATAACAGCAGTGAACAGCGATGATGCTGAGATGGCAAGGCGGTTGAACCAGGAAGCAGCAAAAGCAATAAAATACGGGGGCTTAACAGAGGAGGAAGCATGGAAGCTTTGTACCCTGAACCCGGCGAAGTTGTTGCACATTGACAAATATGTTGGCAGCATAAAAGCCGGAAAAGATGCGGACATTGTGATTTGGAATAATAATCCTCTTAGCATTTATGCGTCAGTGGAAAAAACTTTTGTTGATGGTATTTGCTACTATGATGGAAATACTGATGAAACAATCCGCAAAGATATTCATACAGAGAGGGCAAGGATCATTTCAAAAATGCTTGCTGCAAAAAAAGCCGGCGAACAAACCATGCCGATTGTTGTAAAACAACTCCCTGAATATGACTGTGAATTCCAGTATGATTTTATTTATGGAAATTTTTAATTCATTACTTGTATGAAAAAAATATTTTTCTTTCTTCTTCTTACCGCTTTTGCAAAAACATTTCATGCACAAAGTTTTGATACCCTGCAACAAAAAAGCATTTTACTTACCAATGCTATCGTTCATATAGGCAACGGGACCGTGTATGAAAACGGGGTGATCGGGTTTGAGAACGGCAAGATTACTTTAGTGGGTGATGCTACAACTATGCGATATGATCAAAGCAAGTTTGCAGAGATCATAGATTGCGCAGGCAAACATATTTACCCCGGACTGATCGCTTTAAATACGCCGCTGGGACTAAGGGAAATTGACGCTGCAAGAGCTACAGTTGATAATTTTGAAACCGGGGCAATCAACCCGAACATCCGTTCCCTTATTTCATATAACACAGATTCAAAAGTGATACCCACTATCCGTAGTAACGGCATTTTGCTTGCTCAGGTAGTACCTCAAGGAGGCTTAATCACCGGAACTTCCAGTGTTATGAAAACTGACGGTTGGAACTGGGAGGATGCTGTGTATGCTGCTGATAATGCCATGCATATTAACTGGCCCGGGTATTATACTTTCAGTTTTGAGGAGGGCAATTTTCGCATCACGGTAAACAAAAATTATTCTGATGTAGTGAATTCACTCAAAGTATTTTTTGACGAAGCAAAAGCATATTCTGCTGTGACAAATCATGCAGTGCAGAATGTAAAATTTGAAGCAATGCGAGATGTTTTTGAAGGAAAAACAAAATTGTTTATGCATGCTAATGCAGCAAAAGATATTATCAACGCCGTTCAGTTTGCAAAACAATACCAGATAGTCCCTGTAATTGTTGGTGGCGACGAATGTTATAAAATACTTTCTTTCCTTAAAGAAAATAATGTTCCTATAATATTGAGTACAATTCACAATCTGCCGGTAAGAAATGATGATGATATTATTCAACCATACAAACTACCGTCAATACTTCAACAGGCGGATATACAATATTGCATTTCTTATAATGATACCCATTGGAACATGCGCAACTTGCCGTTCCTGGCAGGTACTGCCGCTGCAAACGGGCTTACAAAAGAGCAGGCATTACAAAGCATTACATTATCTGCTGCAAGGATTCTTGGTATTGAAACTACGGTAGGTTCACTTGACCCTGGTAAAGACGCAACTCTTATTATTTGCGAAGGCGATGTGCTTGATATGAAAAGCAGCATAATTAAAGATGCTTACATACAAGGCATTAAGGTTGAAACAAAGAATTGGCAGGATGACAGTTATGAAAAGTATAGTAAGAAATATGGGATTAAAGTAAGATAATAGTAAAACCTCCTTTGCTGAAGCTTCGGTGGTTAAGAGCGGAGAGGGTGGGATTCGAACCCACGATACCCTTTTGGAGTATATACACTTTCCAGGCGTACTCCTTCGACCACTCGGACACCTCTCCTGATACATTGCAAAAATAAGATTTAAACCCGAAACACTTTCTCAGAGTTCTCAGTTGTACTTCTTTTCACCTCTTCTTCATTCACCCCTATTATTTCACTCAACCTTTTTAGAATATATAAAAGATATGAAGGCTCATTTCTTTTTCCTCTGAAGGGCACTGGAGCTAAGTAAGGGGCGTCCGTTTCCAAGACAAGATTCGGAAGATGTTCTGCTCTCAAAATTTTACCAAGGCCGCCGTTTTTAAAAGTTATAACGCCGCCTATTCCGGCATAAAAATCCAGGTCAATAATTTTTTGCAATTGTGTTTCATTGCCACTAAAACAATGAAATACACCCTGAAGGCTCTCATCTTTATGCTTTTCGATCAGGGCAATACAATCATCCGTTGCTTCCCTTGAATGAATACTCAAAGGCAATTTGAATTTCTTTGCCCAGAGAATCTGCGTTTCAAAAGTTATTTGCTGTTGTTCAGTAAAAGATTTATCCCAATAGTAATCGAGCCCGCATTCACCTATGCCGTAAAATGTGTGTTTCTCATCCTGCAAGTATTTTTCTGTAATCTCTAATTCTTTTTCAAAATCACTTTTTACACTGCAAGGATGTAAGCCCATCATAGGATAAGAAAAATCCTTTTCTGCACTACATAGTTGCAGTATAAATTTGATTGAACCTGAATCAATGTTGGGTAGAAAAGTCTTTTTTATTCCGGCATCTTTTGCTCTTTGAATCATTTCTTGCCTGTCTGCATCAAATTCAGCCAAATAAATATGTGTATGGGTATCAATCATGGAAGAGACTCAAAAGAAAATCCTTTTTTACTAAAATATTCCAAAACAAAAGGCAGTGCATGCAAGATTCTTTCTTCTGCCTTCTTGCTGTCATGAAAAACAATCACACTCCCTTCCTTTGCATTTTCTGTTACGTTTTTTACGCATTGTTCTGCTTGTAATGTTGTGTCAAAATCTCCGCTCAATACATCCCACATATAAATAGAAAACTCTTTTTTGAGACGCTGAATTTGATTGTATCCAATTCTCCCGAAGGGAGGCCGGAATAACTTTGAATGAATTAGTTCATCACACAACATTACTTCTTCATAATATATTTCATTTCCTGTTTTCCATCCGTTTACATGATGCATTGTATGATTACCTACGATATGCCCTTCCTCCAAAACTTTCTCATAAATATTTCTATGCTTCAAAACATTCTCCCCTATAACAAAAAAGGTGGCTTTTGCATTATAATCTGACAACATGCGCAAAACTTCTTCGGTTACATACGGAATAGGGCCATCGTCAAAAGTGAGAAATAATGTATTTTGTTTTTCCAATTCCCAAATCAAAGTAGGGTAAACGGATTTTAAGTACCAGGGCGTTTTTACAAAATACATTAAAGCAAATTTACCCCTTCAATATGTAATTTTGCTGCAACATGGAAAAGAAAGTGAGACTCAGGTATGCCCCAAGCCCAACAGGTGCACAGCATGTAGGTGGTATCAGAACAGCATTGTTCAATTATTTATTTGTAAAAAAACATGGCGGTGAACTTATTCTTCGGATAGAAGACACTGATCAATCAAGATATGTTGCGGGAGCTGAAGAATTTGTGATCAACAGTTGCAGGTATGCAGGGATTGAGTTTGATGAGGGTGTTCATATTGGCGGGCCTTACGCACCCTACCGCCAAAGCGAGCGAAAAGAGATTTATAAGAAATATATACTACAACTCATTGATAGCGGGAATGCGTATTATGCTTTTGATACAACCGAAGAGTTGGAAGAGATGCGAAACAGGATGATTGCTCAGGGAAACCCATCACCTGCCTATGATCACATCACCCGGCAATACATGAAAAATTCTATCGCCCTCCCTCATGATGAGGTCGAAAAAAAGTTAGCAGCTAATGACCCTTATGTGGTTCGGATAAAAATGCCCCGCAATGAAGAAATCAAATTTCATGACCTGATTCGGGGATGGGTTACTTTCAATTCTTCCCAGTTAGATGATAAAGTGTTGTTTAAGAGTGATGGCATGCCAACCTATCATCTGGCAAATGTTGTGGATGATTATTTAATGAAAATTTCTCATGTTGTAAGGGGTGAAGAATGGTTGCCAAGCGCACCTACTCATGTGATGACCTATAAATTTTTCGGCTGGGAAAATGAGATGCCTTCTTTTGCACATTTACCCTTGATCTTAAAACCTGAAGGAAATGGTAAACTCAGTAAAAGAGATGGTGATAAGTATGGTTTCCCCTTATATGCCCTCGAATGGAAAGAACAAAATATTTCCGGGCTAAAGGAAAAAGGATTTCTGCCTGAAGCATTTGTTAATTTTCTTGCACTTCTTGGCTGGCATCCCGGAGGTGATAAAGAGATTTTTACACGAGAAGAACTCATACAAGAATTCAGCTTTGAAAGAGTGGGAAAAAGCGGAGCAAGGTTTGATCCTGAAAAAGCTAAATGGATAAATCAGCAGCATATTAAAATGAAAAGTGATGAAGAGCTTGCTGAACTACTCACCCCTACCTTAGAAAAAAATAATGTTGTAGCAGAAAAGGATTACATAAAAAGAGTATGTAATTCGATGAAAGAACGGGCTATTTTTATCCCTGACCTGTATGAAATGGGGTATTACTTTTTCAGCGATATAAAAACTTTTGACACAGATACGATAAAGAAGAAATGGAAACCTGAACGCACCGGGGTGTTTTTACAACTTATAGAGGCAATTGAAAGGATGGCAGATTTCACGGAACCTGCCATTGAAACAACCATTAAAGCCTTCCTTGGAGAAAATAAGCTTGGTACGGGGGAAATTATGCCCCTGCTAAGAGTGGCGCTAGCAGGTGGTTTGCAGGGTCCGCCTGTTTTTACAATGATGGAAATCCTGGGGAAAAATATTTCTGTGAGCCGTCTGCATCAGGGTCTTGATAATTTTAATACCTTGCAATAAATTTGAGCAAAATTCCAGCACAATGCCTAAAAAGAAACCCGTAGAAGGAAAACCCGAAGTTCACCCAGAACTGGACGGCTTTGAAGTTAGTATCAATGAGTTTGGTGAAATTGTGAGCAACACCAAAGTGGATGTACTCAATGATTTTCTAAACAAACATGTAGACGATAAAAAATTCAAAGGGTTGGATGATATTCCCGTAAAAAATGCGAAAAAGAAAACCGAGGAGGAGGAGGACATTGAAGATGATGAAGATTTTGATGATGATGACGATGATGAAATGGACGATGAAGACTTACCTGAAGAAGATGAACTGGTAGAAGAAGATGAAAAAGATCCGTATGAATTAGATGAAAAAGATCCTGACCTTGAAGATATTGAAGAGTTAGTGAAAAGCATGGAAAAAGATTTTGGTAAGCGGGGCGTTAGTCAGGAGGAAGAGGAAGAAACTAATGACTTCCAGGAAGAAGAATTTTTAGATGAATATAATGATGACTTCAGCGAAGAAGATAACTACAACTTTGATGATGGGGATTCAGATGAAAGGTATTAAGCAAAGAACCATCAAAGAACTCATAATCCGCAATAGAAAAGAGAATTACATTAGTTAAAAGTTCAGGTAAAAATTACTTGTCAGCAATTTATATTCTTCTGTATAGGCATGCTGTTCTGCATATTCAATAATAAGTTCTTCCTTTAAAGTATTACATTCATATTGCACAAAATCAAACAACATTCTTTTAGGTGCCTGGTTTACTTTTGCAAAAACGGTTGTGCTTCTTTTGCAATAAAAACCAAAGTTTGCAGATTTGTCTAAAAATGCCTTTCCTTCCTCCACCGGATAAATCACCTGCAGGCTTCCCCTATCAGTAAGCAAATGCTTTGTTGCGCCTAGCAGGCTATCCTGTGTCAGGTTCTCTGCAACCCTGGCTTTGTTTCTTTCTTTATTCTGCACCGGAAACCCCTTCATGAAATAAGGTGGATTGCATATTATTAGATCATATTTTTTACCCGTACTTTTCTTCCACTCTTTTAATGAACTCTCAAAAATCTGAACCCTTTTCTGAGAACCCCTCAATTCACAAAGTTGTATGTTAATTAATGCCTGCGAATAAGCCTTTTCATCTATGTCAATTGCATCTACACAAATCCCCGGAAACTTTTGAGCCAGCATCAAAGCAAGTAAGCCTGTTCCGGTTCCTACATCAAGGGCAAATTTCGGGTCTGTACCAATCACCCAGGCACCAAGTAAAACTCCATCGGTTCCGGCTTTCATGGCACATAAATTTTGTCTTATAGAAAAATGTTTAAACCGGAAAATATCGTTTTCCCTCATCGAACAATTACAAAATCATGACAATAGTTAACTCAGTTCAAAATTATACATTGTAACTTTATTACATAAAACGAACTTATATGAAGAAAATCTTACTCATTGCAATCATCTCCTCTTTGCATCTTACCATAAATGCCCAACTTTCAGTAACTGCTGAAAGCAACGACACAGTATTTATTTATTCACTTGCAGGTGCCGGTGTAACGGTTAGTAATCTTACAAGAACTTGTGCAGATTCGGCGTCAGGATATTTTAATTCTACTGCAGCCAATGTTGGTATTGACAGTGGTATAGTGCTAACATCTGGCTCTATTTTAAACACTCTCGGACCCAACTCCAGCGGTTCAGCCGGTACATTGAATGGAAGCATGGGTGATGATGATTTGAATGAACTCATTCCGGGATATTATACTTATGAAGCCTGTGTTATTGAATTTGATATGGCTGTATTAGCTGATACAGTTCGGATCAGCTACGTATTCGGATCAGAAGAATATCTTGAATATGTTGGTTCAGGTTTCAATGACATTTTTGCATTCTGGGTAAGTGGCCCCGGTATTACAGACACTGTAAATATTGCTACTATTCCAGACACTGATATTCCAGTTTCAATCAACAACCTGAATTCAACCAGTTATAGTGACTATTATGTATATAATGGTGATGGCTTTGAAGACCCGTACATAAGCGACCCATTCTACATTCAGTATGATGGAATTACTGCAGTGATGGAAGGAAAAATTGCAACCATGCCCGGCGAAACATATCACATGAAGATTGCAGTAGCTGATGCAGGTGATGGGATATTTGACACAGGCGTTTTCCTAAAAACAGGATCACTTGGAAGTTTGCGACTTGCTTCGAATTACTACGGGGAAGGTTATTCAACTATGGCTCAGGAAAAATGTACGAACGGCTATCTTGAGTTTACCAACCTTGCTCCCGGAACCGCTGACATGGTACTTGATTTTCACATCTCAGGAACTGCAGTAAACGGTGAAGATTATGAATTGATAGATAATCAGGTAATTATCCCGGCTGGATTTGAAACCGCTTTGTTACCAATATTGCCGATTGAAGATTCTGAGACAGAAGGAGATGAAACAATAATCCTTCAACTCTATAACCCTCAATCAGGCTATATTTATCAAACTATAGAATTGATTTTAAAAGATGGAATGGCTGCTGATTATACTTATGAAAATACAGGAGCCACCTACATGTTTTATAACTCAACACCAGACACCTACCTCTGGGATTGGGATTTTGGTGATGGCACAACAATGAGTGCTGAAGCAAATCCTGTGCATACATATGCTACTGGAGGCGAATATAATGTCTGTATGACTGCATATAACACCAACAATTGCCAGGCAATAACATGCAAAACTGTTTCAGTAGCAAGCGGTGTTTATGATGCGGAAAATATTTTATCTCAAACCAGTTTGTTTCCGAACCCTGCAGTTGGAAATTTCACAATCACTCTTCCTGCAAGTGTTCTTGCAGCAGATGTTCTCATAACTACTTTACTCGGTAAAGAAGTTGTGTCGTACAAAAACATTAAGAATCAGTTTGAAGTTGATTGCAGTATACTTCCTTCAGGAATGTACTATGTAACAATTGCTTCAGGTGAAGCCATCACAGTGAAAACTATTCAAATACAGTAACGCTTCTCATCAGTAAAATAGAACCGGGGTATAGTAATGTGTCCCGGTTTTTTTTATTCATAACGGAGGAATTCTGTATCTTCCCGAAAAAAATTCATGTTTAATAAAATATCATTTTTCTTTCTTTTCGCCTGGCTTACAGGTTGTGCAACAGCACAAACTTCAGTAAAAACAGAAATCACACAGCCTAAGCTTATTGTTGGAATTGTTGTTGACCAAATGGCATATAACTTCTTATATCGCTACTGGGATAATTATTCAGATGGCGGTTTTAAAAGATTAGTGAACGGCGGTTTCAGTTGCGAGAATGCGTATTTTAACTACATTCCCACCTATACCGGGCCTGGACATACTTGTATATATACCGGTACAGTGCCTGCTATTCATGGTGTAGTTTCAAATGATTGGTTTGATAAAAACTCCGGGAAATATATGTATTGTGCTCAGGATAATACTGTTGAAACAGTAGGCGCTTCTTCGGCTTCTGGAAAAATGAGTCCGGCAAACATGCTCACCACTACTATTTGCGATGAATTAAAGCTTTTCAATAATATGCACTCAAAAGTGATAGGCATTTCCTTAAAAGACCGTGGGGCGATATTACCTGCCGGGCATCTTGCTGATGCAGCTTATTGGTACGATGGATATTCAAGCGCATGGATAAGCAGCACATATTATATGCAGGAGTTACCTGCTTGGGTTTCTGATTTTAATTCAAAAAACATTGCAGTGGGGTATTTAAATAAAGGTTGGGATCTTTTACTATCACCTGAAATGTACAAGAACAGCACAGATGATAATGTAAGCTGGGAAGGAACCGCAATAGGTGAAGCAGCTCCTGTTTTTCCACATAGGTATATCGGTATTACAAACACAGAAGCTATAAAAGCCACCCCTATGGGTAATACTTTTACTAAAGACTTTGCTGTTGCGTCTCTGAAAAAAGAAGAGCTTGGAAAAGATATCTATACTGATTTTCTTGCAGTAAGTTTTTCTTCTACTGATTATGTAGGGCACCGCTATGGAAATTATGCTTTGGAAATTGAAGATACCTATATCCGCCTTGACAAAGACCTGGCTGACTTTTTTACTATTCTTGATACAGAAGTTGGTTCTGGAAATTACCTGGTTTTTCTCACCGCTGATCATGGTGTTGCCACTTCGCCGGCTTATGCAAAACACCTGAACATCCCTTCTGGTGGGATTTATGAATCTGCCATTCAAAAACAACTTGATTCAATTCTTGCTTCTTCGCTAGGGCAAAATTCCTGGATACGGGCATACACAAATCAAAACATCTACCTCAACGATTCCCTGCTAGCAGCGAAAAAAATACCAATTCAGGAGATTTATGAAATATTGTATACTTCACTTATAAAAGAAGATGGGATAGCAAACGTTATTTTAACAAAAGAAATAACAACAGCTTCCATTCCTGAAAAAACCAAACAACTTTTCATCAACGGCATGTATGCAAAACGAAGTGGTGACATCTTTATTCAGTATGAGCCAAACTGGATGGATGTGTATGGTGAAACAGGTACTACACATGGCTCCCATTATAGTTACGACACACATGTACCACTTCTCTGGTATGGTTGGAAAATTCCTAAGGGTAAAACAAACCGGAATGTTGCTATTACTGACATTGCCGCTACCCTTGCTGCCCTGTTGCATATACAACAGCCTAACGGTTGTATTGGCGATGTTATAACCGAGATAAAATGAACGGGGATAAAATAGTTATACTAGATTCTTACACTACAATTACTGATGCAAACATTTCAAGAGGAGTATTGGAAGAACATGGGGTAGATTGTTTTTTAAGTAACGAAAATTTCTCTATACTAAACCCCCACTTCAACATCGCCTCGGGAGGAATCAAATTACATGTTTTTGAAAAAGATGTTTCAAGAGCCAAAGAGATATTGAAAAGTACTTTTGATTCAGAATCGGAGATAATTGAGCTGCAAACCGAAAGTGAGATAAAAGTCCCGGTCATTTGCCCCAAATGTAATTCAGCAAATGTCCGTTATGGCCCGTCTGCGGAAAACAAATTCCCGAAAGCTAGTTGGGTAATTGCATTTCTGTTTCTGATATTCCCTTTTCCAAAAAATAATTATTACCATTGTTTTGAATGCGGCAATGAATTTCTACTAAAATAAATTTAAGTAGACATACCTGATTTTTTTCCTACTTAAGATAGTATTTGTGCTCCTCTATCCGCAAAATCTTAGTGAAGGTTCATACAAAATTTATAATTTCCAGTTTCGCAAATTAAAATAAAAGAGTTTCATTCATGTCCTGATAGGGCAGTTTGACCAAGTTTTCAATTTTTCTGTCAGGAATTGTACAGCCCCTGAGAAGAACTCCTGCCGCCTTTGTTACAAATTATCTTCAACAAAGAATAATCTATCAAATCAATACCGGGATCTACTTTACAAGAAGCGAATCTGCCTCTGGTTTCTATTCTGTAAATTTGTATTTCATTATTCCATATGAATAAAAAATTCGCATTTACACTTTTACTTTTTGCTATTGTAGCGACAATAATTACTCTTTTCATTCTCATGAGTAAACCCGAGGGGAAGATCAATAATGATCCCTTCAACCCCGAACCCACTTCTTACAGGATTGATCAAAAAGAAGGTGAAGAAAATTACCATGCAAGAGAAGAGTTTATTGCAATGATGCACAGAGCTGCTCCGGGAACAAATTGGCGGGCGATGGATGTAGTTTTGTTACAACAAAAGATGCAGGAAAGAGCTGAACGATTATCCGGTTACAGAGGAGAGGATGACTGGGATACGCTTGCAAATGGCTATGCTGTCGGGAAATGGAATGAAATAGGAAGTTATAACACAACGGGAAGAGTTTGGGCCACAGATATTGATTTTACTACAAACAGTGTATACGCTTTTTCTGACGGGGGCAACCTCTGGAAGGGCGATCTTGATGGAACTAACTGGGCAGTATTGAATGATAATTTCAAAATAGCAGGATCAAAATTTTTGAAGAAAATTGATGAACGATTAATAGTAGCTACAGATCAATGGGGAGTGCAGGGTATTTTTTATTCAGATGATGAAGGCATTACCTGGACTGAAACCACCGGGATGGAAAATGTTGAATACTGGGGTTATGTTTTTGATTGCGTCATCTTGAATGATTCATTGAAAACAATGTATGCACTTGCATATAACTGGGATTATGTGAACTGGAATGCAATGATCTCCCTGTATAGGTCAACAGATCTCGGTGCAAGTTTTACAGAAATTTTCACTTGGGATGAACCAACATACGGAGGTAGCGGCAAGTTCAATATTTGGTGTAATGCTTTGGGTGACACGACAGTTTTCATGATTGAAAACGAAAATTTTTATTCGCTTGACAGCCTTGGTTCACCTCAATATATCAGTACAATTCCATTTTCTTCATCCGGGGACGCAATCTTATGCGGGTATGAGAATGGAAGCGATAAAAGATTTTATGTTGCTGTGTATAATTGGAGTGAAGATGTTTCAAAAATTTATAGATCTGCCGATGCAGGAATAAGCTGGGAAGAAACAGGCAATGTTGAATCCTATTTTTTCAGCAACACAAGTTTTAACTGTTCTAAAACAATCGCTGACAGGTTATTCATTGGCGGAATTAATACATACATAAGCCTTGATGGCGGTGATGATTGGGAACTCATCAACAACTGGTACGATTATTACGATGACATTGAAAACTACCTGCATGCAGATATTCCTTTCATCGAATCTTTTATTGATCCTCTTACTGGCGATGAAATACTTCTCATTAGTACAGATGGTGGGCTTTACAAATCTTATGATCTTGGAGAACAGGTTCAGAACATCACATTAGAAGGTATGCGCAATGCACAATATTATGATACCTATTCCTATCGTGAACTTCCTGAAATAATTTTTGCTGGTTCTCAAGACCAGGGTTATCAACGGGCAGAAACTGTGATTGATGGTAAATATTATTTTGATCAGCTGATTAGCGGTGACTATGGACATTTTGCAACCAAGGATGGAGGGGAAAATCTTTGGATGGTGTATCCCGGGTTTATTACTTATATTAAAAATGCAGCAACTACATCGGGCATGACCTTCGGGGATTTTGTAACCTCGGATCATCTTTGGATAACTCCAATCATGGAAGATCCTGATGATAATGAAGTATGCTGGTGGGCAGGTGGAAGTAAAATGTACAAAGTTGAAAAAAGTGGATTCTCTCTGAACTACGAAGAACAATCTTATAACTTCAGTAATGGAACAGGTGCATACCTTTCAGCTATAGAATATTCGCCAATTAACAATAATTACTGGTATGCCTTGAATACAAGCGGAGTGTTTTATTATTCTACTGACAGGGGGGAGACATGGACTAAAACAACTTCTTTCGATGGACCGGACTCTCATTGGTTCTACGGCTCTTCCATTGTACCATCACAAACTGAACTCGGTACGGTTTACATAGCTGGCAGCGGTTATGATAATTCTCCCGTTTATAAAACTGAAAACAACGGCGAAAGTTTTTTGCCCATGTCAGCGGGGCTACCATCTACATTTGTGTATGAGATGGCAATCATGCCTGATGATAGCCTGATGTTTGCTGCCACTGAAGTGGGACCGTATGTGTATGTGCAGGATGAAAATTTTTGGTTTGACATTGCCGCAGAAGATGCTCCCTACCAATTGTATTGGAGTGTTGATTATGTAGAAACTATTCATGCTGCAAGGTTTGGAACTTACGGTAGGGGTATTTTCGAGTTTCAGTTGAATTATCCTGAGCCTCCTCCTCCGCCACTTACTATTAACCAGTCGAATACATCAAAAAATGTTTTCATATACCCCAATCCAGCCAAAGATTATCTGAATTTGAAGTTTGATGATTTCATTCCCAGCTCCGTAGTATCTGTGTTTGACGCAAATGGAAAAGTTTGTTTGGAAAAACAAAAGATTACCTTCAACAAGCATATTCCTTTCAAGCTTGATATTCGTGGCTTAAAAACTGGGAATTATTTTATCCGGGTAGAAGCAGGCAATAAAACCTTTCTAAATAAGTTTATAGTATCACAAGATTGATTTTTAATGAAAAAAAACACATATATTTTTTTATTTTGTTTTTGTAGTACAAACATTTTTTCACAAATACCCGAACTTGGTATCAGTAAAAACTTTGCAGACACTTGTACTATCAATTTTGCAAAACCTGACAGCGGGCAGTTTATACGTATGTATCCTATTCATTTTGCTGATACAACAGAAAAGAACAACATCGTTTTAAAGCAGGAGTTTTATGATACACTTACACTTATTATGACTACATTACCAAACTGTGTATTTGAACTTTCCGCACACTCTGATAGCAAAGGCCCTGATCCGCAAAATATGAATGTTACTAAAAAACGAGCACAAAACATGATGTTATACATGCATCAAAAATGCGGCATCAAAAAGAAGAATATTATCGCTAAAGGTTATGGTGATTCTCAATTACTAAATCAGTGTGATGATGGTGTAGAATGCACACCTGCGCAACATGCTGTAAATAAAAGAATGGAATTGAAGATAATAGGATTTATAGAATAAATGTTGGTCTTCCAGTTCAACCAAAAATAATAATAAAATGTTATGCATTTTTATTAAGGCAGCGCATCAATCAGGTCAGCATACCTTTCCTCAAACAGTTCATCACCCGGACATGCAAGTTCTTCATACTTGGCAATAATATCCTCTATCCTGTTGTCAGGATTGGGGTGTGTGCTTAAGAACTCAGGCACATTTACTCCGCCTTCGTCTTCTATTTTCTGGAAAAACCCTGCAGCGCCGGCAGCATAATACTCCGTTGGGCATAAATATATTACTGAATATTCATCAGCCTGGCTTTCATCACCTCTACTGAACGCAAGCCCTGCAAGACCCTGGGCAATATCAGTTAATACACTTGAATTTTCTCCCAGTACAATGCTCAGCAGTAATGAAATCCCGTACTGTTCCGTTAGTTGATCAGTGGCATGTCGAAGATCCGCATGGGCCATTTCATGTCCCATCACACCTGCAAGTTCTGCTTCATTTTCAAGGTATTTTATCAAGCCGGTGTAAACATAAATATACCCGCCCGGTGTACAGAATGCATTCAGTATGTCATCATCATGAATGATTCTCAGTTTCCAGACAAAATCTGTCGCATGTGTTACTTCGCCCTCGGCAAGTATTCTATCCCTGATATCATTTAATAAGTCATAAGCAGTGCTATAGTCATTTTCATCTAAAATTGGGTAGGTAGTGGGGTCGGCTAAAATCTCTGCATCTATTTGTGCGCCAAGTGATTTATCATCTTCTATGGAAAAAATATTTATACCGCCTCCTGTTGAACAGGAGTTTATACTTACTGAAATACTAATTGCAAACAGTACTATTATGTTACTTAAAAATTTGTTTCGCATTACACTTCCTTTTTTCCGTTAGTTTCAAAAACAGTTCCAGTTTGCAAAGATAACAGGAAAAGCCTTAACCTGCTATGCAAAATGCCCGATGCAGCCTAACTTGCGGGGTTTGGCATCAGCTATAAAAGATATTAAAAATCCAATAGCACAGCAACTTTCGGAGTTTGAGAAAAAATTTCGGGAGGCTATGAAAAGTAACGTACCCCTGCTGGACAGGGTAATGTATTACATTGTGCAGCGTAAAGGAAAACAAATGCGCCCCATGTTTGTTCTTCTTTGTGCAAAATTGTGCGGAGAAATTTCAGAACGTACTTACACCGCAGCTTCGCTGATAGAATTATTGCATACAGCAACTCTTGTGCATGATGATGTGGTGGATGATGCATATGAACGCAGGGGTTTTTTTTCAATCAATGCGCTTTGGAAAAATAAAATTGCTGTTTTAGTAGGTGATTATTTGTTGGCAAAAGGTTTATTGCTTTCGCTTGACACCAGTGAGTACCGCATGCTGAAAATAACCAGCAATGCTGTAAAAGAAATGAGTGAGGGAGAATTGTTGCAAATAGAAAAAGCCCGTAGGCTGGATATAAAAGAGGAAATATATTATGAAGTGATCCGCAAAAAAACTGCTTCATTAATTGCTGCTGCATGTAGTGCTGGTGCTGCAAGCGCTACACAGGACGAAAATGTTATTGAACAGATGCGTTTGTTCGGGGAAACCATCGGCATTGCCTTTCAGATAAAAGATGACTTACTGGATTTTGGCGATGCTGATATTGGCAAGCCGAGAGGTATTGACATTAAGGAACGCAAGATGACCTTACCCTTGATTTACTGTCTCAACAATTCATCAAAACAGGATAAACGACGCATTATTAATATTGTTAAAAACCACAACACGGAAAAAAGAAAAGTGCAGGAAGTGATAGATTTAGTAAATCAAAGCGGGGGTATGGAATATGCACAAAAGAAAATGCAGGAGTATCAGCAAAAAGCTTTTGATATTTTGCAAACTTTTCAAACTGATGAGAGTTCAGCAGCTCTTAAGCAATTAGTAGACTATACTATTGAAAGAAGAAAATAACTCACATTAATATTATCTTCTTTGTAACAATATCTTCGCCTGTTATCACTTTAACAGTGTACATTCCCGAAGCAAGCTGATTTCGTTTTATCCTTAAAAATTGATTTTCAGGGTTATTAATTTCATGTATTACTCTTCCGGCAGCGTCACAGAAAAGTATTTGTGTATCTTTTGATTGTTCTGAAGAAATATTCAACCGAATAAAAAACTCTGTACTTGCAGGGTTTGGGTATATCTCAAATTCATGCGACTCAACATCATCAATTGCCACCACACAATCCGGGATGTAAGCCACAGCAGGAGAACCTTCCGGGCAGCCGGCAAACCAGTTAGAGGGATCATTCATTTTTCCGATCGGGCTTACTAACTCCAGGGTTTTTCCGCCCCCATCTGCTTCTACAGGCCAGGGGTCTTTATCATTATATATAATCGAGAATTGAATTTTTCCCTCTGCATCAATCAGGCGCAATTCTTCCCCGGCTCCATCTAACCCGAACTGAAAAGGCCCTGTATAGTTTGTGAGCAAAGGATGGCGCTCAAGCAAGGCTGTGAGATCGTTTGCAAGTGCTACTCTTTCTCCTGCATCTAAATTACTGCCTGCAGGAAAATAATATAACAATGTATCATTCTTATCAGCAAATTTCCATCCGCTGATGTCAAGTACTGTTGAAGTTGTGTTATACAATTCTACCCAATCTCCTGCATTTGCTGTTGCGGCTGAATGATAGTTAATTTCCCCGAAAACAATTTCCGGATCACAGTCAGAATATGCTTCGCCCGGTGAACCGAACATACATCCGTCAAACCAGTTTGTAGGATTGTTGATGTCATAGTCGTAGTCCAAAATTTCCAATGTTCTTCCAGTCCCGTCAGCGCCTTCGGGCCAATCAAGAGAATCAAGGTAAGCGAAATTGACAACTACATTTTCATCAAGATCTTTCAAAATAATTTTATCACCGCTGTTTGAAAATGCAAAAGAAAATCCGCCTACAGGGTTTACAAACAGAGGGTAGATAGAAGAAAAAGCAGAAGGATCTTGTGCAAGAACCAGGTATTCTCCGGACTCCAGAATTGTACCAAGAGGTAGTTCAAAGTACTGAATTTCATTTTCATCATATAATTTCCATCCGCTGAGATCATAAGTAATTGCATCGTTATTAAATAATTCTACCCAGTCTCCTGCATTCATACTTCCATCACTGTTATAGTTTAGTTCTGAAACAATGATGTCTGGTTCAACAGCACCACCTGTAAATTGTGCGGTAAATGTTTCCGATGATGAAAGTGTAACTGTGATACTCTGGTCATCAGATCCTGCAGTTAGAATTCCGTTCGGGTTCCAGCTATCAAATGTGTAACCGGGATTTGGCACTGCAGTAATAGTAACTGGTACATCATCAAAATAAACTCCTTCCCAAGGCAGAGGATCGGGGTAAATGGTACTAATCTTTATATGCCCGGCGCCTGCTGGAAACACTTCCAGGTCAACATTCCTGCTTGCAGGTAATGCAAAAGCGTCACGGATATGATTTCTTGCCGGAGTGATCCTGTCTTCGAGATAATTCATCATTTGATTCAAGGTGCTATTCCAGTAGCTGTAAGAGTAAGGCAATGCCCATCGGTCAATTTGCCTGTCCATCTCATCTTCAATTTGATCTTTCATTGCTTCTTCAATTTCCTCTACGTTTTCTAGCTGGAAAATAGTATTGATAAGATCTGCAAATCTGTTAACGAAATAGTTTCTAAACTCTTCATTGTATAAAATTCTGTCAAAAATTTCTGAACTAAAATTTGTTACGCCGGGATACCTAGCTAGATTTATGTAGTTAGTATATACATTGTCTCCAAACCAGCCGAGGGAGCCGTCCATGTCATACATGATATGCCTGATTTTTCCTTCAGGTGAATTTTCTTGCCAGAGTTTGATATTATTCAAACCCCAATATGTCCCACCCCAGTCGACGTTTTGATGGTATATTTCTGCAATAAAATAATCTACATAATTTTCAATATCAACTTTTTCTGCAAAGCCTTCATAAAAACTGCTGCTATAAGGATCATTCGCCATTACCCAGTTGTAAAGATTCGTAAAAGCAGTATCACTTCCGGCAAGAGCAGACCAACCGTTTCGTAAGTCAATATTTTCAGAATTAATTCCGTAATTGCTTTCAGCAAAATGTTCATCTGCCTTCTCCCTGATTTCGTAAAGGCCCCAGTAATTTCCGTTTAAATACACTAAACAGGGATTATATGCTTCGTAATCAAGATGTGTTTTATTCATAACTCTTGCAATGAATGCATCCTGAATTCTCGTTCCCCACACATGCTGCCCGCCGTTGCGCAAATTAAAATTATTGAACTTCGTTACTTCAGGTTTGTCATCAGGAAAAAGCTGGAAGTTTAATTCACCGTCAAGTACATTTTTAAAATCTATAGTAAAACTCCTCTGTGCTTCTGCCCTGCTCCATCCACCATGAATTTCAATGTATATCTCATTTGAGAATTGTTGCATCCCTGTTTCATCAAAATAAGAAATATATGCAAGCCTTTTCCAAGGCTCCCAGAAATTAGATCCATAGTAAGGATAAGATGTACTGTAATCAGGTGGGCCAAAAACATATATGCCTGTGTCTGTATCGAAAAAACTCCCGGGATCAGCAGAGATGGAAATAATAGGGAGTGTTGATGAGGGCTCATCAAGCAAGTAGGTATTCTTAATAATTTTTGAAGGTAACTTC
Source organism: Chitinophagales bacterium (assembly GCA_046160675.1). GTDB lineage: Bacteria > Bacteroidota > Bacteroidia > Chitinophagales > BACL12 > JACMJP01. The sequence goes on along the minus strand of JBJXHH010000016.1, from coordinate 8,432 downwards.
CCCGCTGAGCTAAAACATTTTGCGCTTATAACACTGGTTGTGTCAATGGTAATTGGTGATGTGTAAACGGGTGAAGTTTCTCTAACAAGTGATCCGTCTAATGTATAACGAATTACAGCAGTTGCTGATGTTGTTGTGATTCCTACTATTTGCGAACCAGTGTAAAAACCCGGAGAAAGATCAAATACAGGCTCGCTTTCAGTTCCGGAAATGCAGGAAGCAAAATTATTTGTATTACCCGGCGAAGTTTCATTTGTAATACACCATGCATCTGTTCCATCGGGTTTTCTGCTGAGGGAATAATAAGTTTCAAGGTAGCCATAGTTTTTCTGATCAATGATCATTCCTGCGTTATCAGTCAAATAAATTGTTTCACCATCTGTATTCAAAGAAAAACTTGTGTGATTGTAAGCTGAAGTTGATGTAAACCAGGCGGGGGGAGTTGAATAATAACTGCCCGAAGTGGTAATACCCAAAGTAAGCCATGCACTGCTGGTAAAATCTGACGAGAAAATAGACGTATTATGAAACTGCAAACACAAAACATTTTCGCCTTCTATCAAAATGCTGTTTAAAACAGCTTCGTCAATTGTAAAAGTTTCAGGAACACCTCCAAGATACAGAGCAGCTTCATGATCATACGTTGCAACTTCAGAATATGCCGGAGGCACCCCTCCAATGTTTGCTGATCTTGCAACCTCAATTCCGTTAATATATGCTACAAAAGCGTCATCATAGTCAGCATGTAGTATTGCATTTGCGATCAGTGCTGTGTCTTCTATTGAAAAACTTTTGCGCAAATACACCGAAGTAGTAGCAGTAATAATTGTTCCGTCATCTGCATCACCGTAACCGATACTTCCCTCTCCGCTGCTCCATGTTGCATCGTCAAAAGAAATTGTGTTCCAGTCTGTTGGGGGTTCGCTTGAACCTATAAAATATTTCCAGGTGTCATCATTAAAAATTGCAGTCTCATAATGGTTTGTTGAATTGATAGTTCCCTCCCCATCTGCAAGAACTAATAAATAGTCGCCGGGAGCCAGATCAATATTTGGGAATTTCCATAGGAATAAATTCGTGGCGTCATCAGTGAATCCGTAATTTAATAAGTTTACAGAGGTTGTTCCCGCATTATAAATTTCTATCCAGTCTGAAGCATCTCCACTTTCATCTAAAACATTCCCTCTTGAAGAAATTTCATTAATTACAATTTGTGCTGAAGTTGATTGGCAAGCAAGTACGCATGCAACAAAGAGGAGTTTACGTTTGTTCATGATATTTATATAAAGATAAAGTTAAGAAATCTTTAAGAAAGGTTGCATTAGATACAATGGATGTCCCTTTAGAGCTGCAGACCACCTTAATAACTGACCTATTTCAGGATTCAGTAGCATGGCTGATTACTTTTTAAATTAATACTTTCACAGCCTCATACATTGCCAGTTAAGAATAGTTACCTGAATGATAACCAAGTATGAAAGTGAAACCAATTCTTTGTTCAATAAAATGCATAATCCTTCTTATTATTGATGAATGATCTTTCCCGAAGACTTTATTGCCAGTATAAAAACAGCTGAGAGTTTTGATGAAAAAGCATTCATACAAATTCATAGTGAACCGCCTCCCGTGAGTGTACGGGTAAATCGAAAAAAAAATATCCAATCATTTCAAAGTCATCTTCATATACCCTGGTGTGAAACAGGGTATTATCTTCCTGAACGCCCTAAGTTTACGCTTGACCCTTTATTACATGCGGGGTGCTATTATGTGCAGGAAGCTAGCAGCATGTTTTTAGAATATGTTTTGAAACAGGTTGTAGATTTTCACACATCAATAAAAGTATTAGATCTCTGCGCTGCCCCTGGAGGGAAATCAACATTGATTTCGTCCTTGCTGAATCAAAAAAGTTTTCTTGTAAGTAATGAAGTGATTCGTTCACGGGTAAATGTATTGAAAGAAAATGTAACCAAGTGGGGCGATGCAAATGTTATCATCACAAACAATGATGCTGTTGATTTTCACAAGCTTGAAAATTATTTTGATGTAATCGTTGTTGATGCGCCCTGTAGTGGGAGCGGCCTGTTCAGAAAAGATGCAAAGGCACTTGAAGAATGGAGTGAAGAAAATGTAATTCATTGTAGCCGCCGCCAGCAAAGGATCCTGGAGGATGTGATCCCGGCATTGAAACAGGATGGCATTCTTATATACTCAACCTGTAGTTACAGTGTTGAGGAAAATGAAAATATTATAAACGAAATCCTTCAACTCGGTTTTGAAACTAAAAACCCTGAGGTGCCCGAAGTATGGGGTGTTGTAAAAAATGAGTCGGGCTTTCGCTTTTATCCAAACAAAGTAAAGGGAGAAGGGTTTTTTATAAGTGTACTGAAGAGAGTAAAAAAGCAGGTGAACGTTAATGATGATGAAAATTATGACTTAAGCAATGCAAATATTGAAAAGTTAACAGATGATGAAATACAAGTTGTGAAGCAATGGATAGATGAGAATACAAAAGTTGATTTTTTTAAAAAAGGGCCGATGCTGTTTGCTTCTCCGCAGAACATGTTTTCTGATTTAGAATTTCTAAGTTCTGCATTGAAAGTAATTAAAGCAGGAGTGTATTGCGGGGAGGTGAAAGGCAAAAATTTTATTCCTTCACATGAACTGGCTTTGAGCACTATTATCCACCCTGATCTTCAAGAAATAGCAGTTGATGAAGAATCAGCTCTGAATTACCTTAGAAAGAAGGAAATAGAAACTGATAGTAAAATTAAAGGGTGGGCTTTAGTTAAGTACAAAGAGCACAACCTTGGTTGGATAAAAGTTTTAGAAAACAGAATCAATAACTATTACCCGATGGAGTGGCGGATCAAGAGTTTGTGAGATTCATGTTTTCACAATTTAAACTGAATAGGTATCGAATAAGATCCTCTCGCCCAACTCCTTGCAGCATGTCTGATTACGACTTCGGCTTTGAATTATTATTAAGTATTGCCTTACATCATAAAAATCAATTTACTATCACAACCTTATTTTTCAAAATCTCCCCACCTTTCAGTTCCAATAAAATAATATAAAACCCGTTCTCAAAACCTTCAAACCGGATATATTCTCTAACCGGAGATTCTTCATATAAGATATTTCCAGTTACATCCATAATTGTTATCGTCTCAATTCCCTCAGAACCCGAAACTTTAAAACTCCCTGAGTTCGGGTTGGGGTAAATAAAAATATCATTTTCAGCCAAGCTTTCTTTCATTGACGATGTCATAAAACTCCCGTTCGTAATAAAATTTCCCGGAGCGCCGGGGCATTTGTTACGTATCTTAAAAACATAATTACTTGATGGAGATAATCCCGTTAGTGTTACGCTTATGGATGTTGTGAGAACAGATGATGCCGGCGATCCTACTTTAAAATATAATACCCTGTAATTTGCAGCGCCTACATCATTCCAACTTATAGTTGCTGTGGTGGAAGTTATGCCACTCACTACTACACCTGTTGCTGCACCGCAGTTATTAAGTACTGTTGAGCCGCCATTTGCTGAACAACCTGCTGCATCTGTTACAGTTACAGTATATGTTCCTGCAGAAAGCGAAGAAATATCTTCAGTTGTTGCACCATTACTCCAATTTACCATATAAGGAGCTGTTCCACCAGCAATAGCCAGATCAATCGCCCCGTTGTTAATGGTAGAAGCTGATGCGTTAGTAACTGCAAAAGATAAACTCACGGACGAACAGAGATCAACTACTTTGTAAATACTTCCTGCTACTTTATCGCAGGCAAATAGTTCTCCATTCATATTTTCACCAAAGGCAGGAATATCATCTCTTATCATGCCATGAAAAGTTGAAACAAAACTATCAGCAGCTACATGTTGCATGCTCCAAAAATTTCCGCTCACATAATCACAAAAAATATAATGCCCCTGCATACCGGGATAATCATTGCCCCTGTACACAAAACCACCGCTTACCGCAAAACCTCCCGTAAAAGGATCATGCGGATATTCAAATACAGGAAAGGTGAGTGGGTAATCATCCAGACAAAGATCAGGATTATCCATTATCGTTCCTTCGTAACATCTCCAACCATAGTTTTCGCCACCAGTAGAAAAAGCAGGCTGAAAATTAATTTCTTCGCTTTCTGCAGCACCAACATCTGCAATGTACATGTCACCGGTGAGACGGTCGAAACTGAAACGCCATGGATTGCGCAAACCAAAATTCCAGAGTTCATCTTTTCCTGCCATACCCACAAAGGGATTATCATCCGGGGCTACATAAGGCGCAGCAGCATCAACATCAATGCGCAAAATTTTTCCAAGAAGGTTTGTCGTGTCCTGTGCATTTTCATTTGCCGTTCCACCACCGTTGCCAAGTGCACAATACAAATACCCTTCGGGGCCGAAATGCAGATCCCCGCCATTGTGATTCACCGCAGGCTGATCAATTGCAAGAATGTTGAATTCTGAAGATGCATCCGCAAGATTGGAATCAGTTGCCGAAACATTGAAACGGGAAATTCTTGTATCATCATCGTCATTGATGTAATTCACAAAAAAATACCCGTTGCTGGCATAATCAGGATGAAAGACAAGACCGAGCAAGCCTTGTTCGCCGAAGTCAGCATGAACCCGGTCAGTGATATCAAGAAAAAGAGAATTACTTCCGTCAGGATGGAGAATGCTGATGGTGCCGAACCGTTCAACTATGAAAAGACGTTCATCTCCTGCACAAGCAATTCCAACAGGTTGGGCAAAACCGGAAGCAACAAATTCAAGATCAAGTTGGGGTTGTGAAAAAATTTGAGTCTGTATGAAAAAAAAGAGGAAGTATATACAGTACATATTTTTCATAACTGAAGTTTTAGAACTTCGAATATATGAAATTATTTTCGGTGGGTGATAAAAAACCCTCCTGACTTTTAGAGATCAGGAGGTCTAAGATGGTTAGCTATATATCTTACTCAATGATCATCCCGGCGCCAACAGTAGTATTTGAAGCTTCATCAATGATGATAACTGAGCCTGTATTCCTGTTTCGGCGATATTCGTCGTAAAACAAAGGAACGGTTGTTCTCAGTTTTACCCTGCCAATTTCATTCAATGTCAAACTGTCAACATCTTGTATCCTATGTAGAGTGTTCACATCTACTTTATACAGAATTTCTTTTACTACACATCTTGCATCTCTTGTAGTATGTTTGATGGCATACTTTCCATTCAGTTGCAGAGGTTTTTTATCATCCATCCAGCAGAGCATGATATCAATTTCCTGCCCCTGCTTGGGAACATTGTTTTCCCGAACGATCATATCCCCTCTCGAAATATCAATATTATCCTCTAACAAAATAGTTACACTTTGCGGCGGAAAAGCTTCCTGCAAATCACCTTCAAAAGTTTTGATTGCTGATATTTTTGATGTTAATCCTGAAGGCAGATGCATTACTATATCACCGGGTTTGAAAACTCCGCCTGCAACTCTCCCCGCAAAACCCCTGTAATCATGATATTCATTATTCATCGGGCGCACAACGTATTGCACAGGGAAACGACAATCAATCAGGTTATGATCAGAGCCGATGTGTACAGTTTCCAGGGTGTACATCAGGGTTGGTCCTTCATACCAGCTCATGTTCTTACTCCGGTCAACAACGTTGTCGCCGAATAAGGCGCTGATGGGAATAAAACGAACATCCTGTACATCAAGTTTACTTGCAAAATGGCGGAATTGTTCTACTACTTCATCATATTTTTCCTTGCTGTAATCAACAAGATCCATCTTGTTAATACAAATTACGATGTGTGGGATTTGAAGCAATGATGCAATGAAGGAGTGACGATAGGTTTGTTCAACAACGCCATGCCTTGCATCTACAAGGATGATGGCGAGGTTTGCTGTTGAGGCACCTGTTACCATGTTCCTTGTATATTGAATATGCCCGGGTGTATCAGCAATAATGAACTTTCTTTTCGGCGTTGCAAAATACCTGTAAGCTACGTCAATAGTTATCCCCTGTTCCCGTTCGGCTTTCAGACCGTCAGTTAATAAAGCAAGGTTTACATATTCTTCCCCTCTTTGCTTTGAAGTTTTTTCAATGGCTTCCATCTGATCAACAAAGATGGATTTTGAATCGTATAACAACCTGCCAATCAGGGTTGACTTTCCATCATCTACGCTTCCTGCAGTTGTAAACCGCAGCAGTTCCATGTTTAAATATCCATGGTGATCAAATGTTCCGTTTTCTACTAAGTGTTCCATTTATAAATAAGTTGATTATTAAATGAGTAAATATTTAGTTATGCTATCAGAAATATCCTTGTTTCTTTCTGTCTTCCATGGATGTTTCACTGCGTTTATCATCCGCACGGTTTCCTCTTTCTGTTACCCTTGTTGTGGCAACTTCGTAAATAATTTTTTCTACTGTATCTGCATCACTTTCTATAGCACCTGTAATTGGTAAGTCGCCGCAAGTTCTAAAGCGAATGAGTTTATTTACTACTTTTTCATTAGCTCTGAGCTTCACCCATTCAGGATGAGTTGAAATAAAAGTTCCATCTCTTTCTATCACATCCCTGTGATGCGCAAAGTATAATTTTGGAAGGGGGATATTTTCCTGGTAAATGTATTGCCAAACATCCATTTCAGTCCAGTTTGAGATCGGGAATATCCGAAAGTGTTCACCAATGTGTTTTTTTCCGTTAAATAAATTCCAAAGTTCAGGTCTCTGATTTTTGGGATCCCACTGGCCAAATTCATCACGGTGAGAAAAGAACCGTTCCTTTGCCCTTGCTTTTTCTTCATCTCTCCTCGCCCCGCCCATCGCTGCATCAAACTTGTTTGTTTCCACAGTTTCAAGCAGAGTTACTGTTTGCAAGGCATTTCTGCTTGCATTGATCCCTTGTTCTTCAACGGCTGTTCCTTTTTTGATAGATTCCTCTACATGACCAACGATGAGTCTTGCGCCCATTTCATTAACCAGCCAATCCCTGTATTCCATTGTTTCCGGGAAATTGTGTCCTGTATCAATATGAACGAGTGGGAAAGGGAATTTTGCAGGAAAAAACGCCTTTCTTGCAAGATATACCATCAGAATGGAGTCTTTACCGCCGCTAAACAGCAATGCAGGGTTTTGAAATTGTGCAGCAACTTCCCGCATCACAAAAATGCTTTCTGCCTCGAGCTCCCTCAGGTGTGTTAAACTGTAACTCATTGTTTCTTTTATTACGTTATATTTTTTTGTTTCTGTCGAGTGTTTTGAAAGGGTTCCGTTTGTTGATAGGGAATGCATGTTTCCTGTTTTTAAGGGTCATTTTTATAACTATGGGGGTAATTTATCTTCTTATAATTGGTAGTATATACTCCATTAACATGTTTACACTTTCTTCAATTTCCATTTTGTCTGTTCTGATTTCCAGTGCCGGATTCTGCGGAGGCTCAAAGGGGGATGTAATTCCTGAAAAATCGGGAATTAATCCTTTTCTTGCTTTTGCATACAGCCCCTTTACATCTCTTGCCTCGCATACTTCTAATGGTGCATTTATGTACACTTCCAGGAAATCTTTTTCTCCAATTATTTCCTTTGCCATGCTGCGTATTGCATTTGTGGGGCTAACAAAACTATTCATAGTTATAATGCCACACTGCAGGAACAATTTGCTAACTTCAGCTATCCTTCGGATGTTCTCAATTCTGTCATCGTCAGAAAAAGTGAGGTTTTTGTTAATGCCGCTGCGGATATTATCTCCATCCAACAGCATGGTCAGGTAACCCTTTTGATGCAAAATCTTCTCAATATGTTGCGCAATGGTGCTTTTTCCAGAGCCTGAAAGGCCAGTAAGCCAGATTACTTTGGCATTCTGCTTCAGCAGCACCTCCTTGTCAGACCGCTGTAATATTCTGTCGAAGATGGGGTGAATATTTTCCTGTACCATGGTTTAAAATCGCCCGCAAAGGTACAGAATGCGGCTGATTTGTTTGCTGGTTAATTAAAGTTTGAGGTTTCTGCTCCTTTCCTTTAAAGGCCCTTTTTACACTAAGTCTGATCATATGATTATCAAACGATGCCCAAGGGCTTAGAGTCGTCTGTTAGTTATGAACATTGAATTATCCGAACCGAATTAATGAATTTCATAAACCATGGTTTTAATGATGAAAATTATATGAAAATGAAGGAAAGTGCATTAAATCTGGGTCGGGATGACTGGATTCGAACCAGCGGCCTCTTCGTCCCGAACGAAGCGCTCTAGCCGGACTGAGCTACATCCCGCTAATATTGAGAATTTTTCCGGTGTCGGGGTGGCTGGATTCGAACCAGCGGCCTCCTGCTCCCAAAGCAGGCATTCTAACCGGGCTGAACTACACCCCGAACTACCAAAAAAAGAGCTTTTTGCGGTGAGGGAGAGATTCGAACTCTCGGTACCGTTT
>JBJXHH010000015.1:0-8298 GCA_046160675.1 Chitinophagales bacterium | reverse complement strand
ATAATATTTGTTGTTGATTGCAGCTTGTTTGTGTGTGCTCAACCGGCAATAGCTTGGCAAAATGTTATTGGTGGTACAAACAATGATGTTGCAAACTCTTTGATAAAAACATTTGATGGGGGATACTTAGTCGGGGGCTATTCTTTTTCCGGCTTTAGTGGTGATAAAACTGAAGATAGCGAAGGCTCTTCAGACTATTGGATTACAAAAATTGACATGCATGGAATACTGGTTTGGGAAAAATCTTATGGAGGATCTGGATATGATATTTTGCAAAAAGTTGTACAGACGATTGACAGCGGTTATATTCTTGGAGGGTATACGCAATCGCCAGTTTCGGGTGACATCACCAAAGGTGCATACGGAGGATTAAATGATTATTGGGTACTTAAAATTGACAGTATTGGAAACATCCAATGGCAAAACACAATTGGTGGATCTGACTATGATTATCTAACTTCAATTGAAACTACTTCTGATGGTGGGTGTATAATAGGTGGATATTCTTATTCAGGAGTGAGTGGTGAAAAGACAGAACCAGCTATAAGTTTTAGTGTAGACTATTGGATCGTAAAATTAAATGCAACAGGCAATATTGATTGGCAAAATACAATCGGAGGATCTGGATTTGATGTTTGTTATCAAGCGAGTCAAACTCCTGATCATGGCTATTTAGTTTTTGGCTACTCAACTTCTGGTGTTTCAGGCGACAAAACCTCTCCATTGTATGGAGCCTATGCAGCAAGTGACATTTGGATTTTAAAATTAGATTCACTTGGAACAATTCTATGGCAAAAAAATATTGGTGGCAATAGTACCGAAGGTATTCCTTGTGCTGTAATTACTGCATCTGGCGGTGCTGTTGTTGGTTGTTCATCAAGTTCTGGAATTTCAGGTGATAAAACTGAAGCAAGGATTAATCCTGGATCATTCACACTTGATCATTGGGTTTTTGAAATTGATGCATCGGGAAATATTTTATGGCAAAATACAATTGGTGGTTTAGAAACTGAAAGTATTTATAGTATTTCGGTAGATTCCAATGGTGAAATTGCCATTGGCGGTGGATCTGAATCTGGTATAGGAGGAGATAAAACTGAAATCAATTATGGCATCACTGATTATTGGGTATTAAAACTCGATTCTATCGGAAATATCTTATGGCAAAAAACAACTGGTGGAAGTGCTCTTGATTTTTGCTACTCTTTAGTTACAAATGATTATGGTGGAATCGTTGTTGCTGGATATTCATCGAGCAGTATTAGTGGGAATAAAACTGAAGCATCCATAGCGGGATCAAATGATTATTGGATTGTACAAATAGATGCACCATGCACACCGGTGTCTGAAATTTGTAATGGAATAGATGATGATTGTAATGGTTTACCAGATGATGGTATTATTGAAACAATCTCCATTTCTGCAGGCGGACCCATAACATTTTGTCAAGGTGGATCTGTAATTTTATCGGCTACCTATACAGGCACTACTGTACAATGGTATAAAGACGGAGTAATAATTTCAGGAGCCACTTCATCATCCTATACAGCAAATGCAAAAGCAACTTATACTTGTATCTCAATGAGTGATTGCGATACAGTAACATCATCAGGGATTTTTGTGGATGTATTAAAAAAACCTAAAGCAGTTATTACTGCCGGAGGACCTACTTCTTTTTGTGCAGGTTCATCCGTAACACTTTCTGTTTTGCCGGTACCTGGAAGCACTTATCAATGGTATAATGGCGCAACATTAATTTCAGGGGAAACGGGATTATCATATATAGCAACTACTGCAGGAAACTTTAAATGTCTTGTTACTAAAACTGCTACAGGTTGTTATAAAAATTCAAATGGAATATTGGTAGTGGTATCTTGTAAAGAAGGAATAGAAAATGAACTTTTAAAGCTTTATCCGAATCCGGTATCTGATATTGCTTTCATACAAACAACTACAGACTTACAAAATGCACAATTGCACATATATAATATGATTGGTGAAGAAGTGATCATTTTGAATAATATCAATGGAAACAATATCCGGATATCTGCAAAATACTTGACAGCAGGAAATTATGTTTTCCAAATAATCGAAAATAATGGATGGATTGGTATTGGCAAGTTCTTCGTTGAATAAAGGATGGAAATTGCAGTAGCTCCTTTTACTTGAGCAGTTATGCAACTTCCACTATCCCAAAAGAACAATAAACTAAACCAAGCACAGTTTCCTTGAAGAGGGGCTGTAAGGATAGAAACTTTATATTTTACCTATGAATAATAATTGGCTCAGTAAATTTTGTATCTGCGCCTTGCACATGCAGAAAGTAAATTCCGGAATTTACATCTGAAACATCTATGCGAAATTGGGTTGCTGATATTTGTTTTACATCTGTAAATATTTTCCTTCCCGCCACATCAATCAAATAAAAATAAACTCCGTTTAAGTCTTCAGATTCAATGATGATTTCAGTACTTGCAGGGTTTGGATAAATATTTATTTCTCTTGATACACTTGTATGTTGAATAGCTAATTCAGAAGAGGTATCAATCGTATTTAATCGCCATACATCATTCCACATATTCCCTGAGATTACCCAAAGCGATGAATCATATTCTGTTACTGCACTTGCATGGCGGGGTGGCCATGGAGTATTTTTTAATTCATGCCAGGTGATTCCATCAGGGCTGAACCACACATCATTTCTGTTTCCATTTCCATCATACCCGCCAATCACCCAAAGTTGATCATTATAGCTTGCTACTTCATGATATTGCCTTCCAATCCATGGAGCTTGTGCATTTATTAAATTCCATGTAATTCCATCTTCGGTGTTCCAAACATCATTATAAAATAGTCTTGTGCCATTATAAGTGCCGCCTCCAAGTAGCCAGATTTTTCCATCTAACACAGCATCATTTTCAATTTGCCCTCTCGGCTCCCATGCTGCTGAATCAGTTATCAAATTCCAGTTTATTCCGTCTTCCGTATTCCAAACATCATTATATACTTCATCAAGTCCATTTCCCCAACCAAGAATTTTTTGCCCGCCATAAATCCACATTTTATCATCATGCAGAGCAAACATATGCGTCATTCTTGTTTCATATGGAATAGAATCTAAAACTAAATTCCAGTTCAATCCGTCTGCACTGTTCCACACATCATTTTGAAAATATCCCTGTAATTGATCTCCACCTAAAATCCAGATTTTATCCTCATACACCATGCATGGAAATGTATGCCGGGGCGCCCAGGGAGCAACAGTTAGTAAATCCCAGGTAATACCATCCTTTGTGCGCCAAACTTCACTGTTTGTAACTGTGGGATATAGATCTGTATTTACCGGATCCCATCCACCAAGTAAATATAAACTATCACGAAATGCAACAGCAGAGCAACCATCTCTTGGTGTAAATGGTGCTGCACTATTCACAAGTTGCCATTGATATGGACTTATGAGAAAAGGATCACTTACAGCATCATTTTCAATACTATCTAAATCTGTGATTTTAATAACGCATTCCATACCGGGATAAAATGGAATTTCCCATGCATAACTATTTATAAGAGCAGCAACACTATCATCAATAACAGTCCATGTAATTCCATCGTCAACAGAATACTCAATTTTAATTGCTTGAACTGAAATCGGATACCGCCATCTAATAAGAGTAGTATCATACACCATAAAAGCATCAGTACTAACAGGAGCAGTAACCCCAAATATCACTGCATAGTTTGAAATGGTATCAATTTCAGCATCGGTTAGTGACCGATTATATATTGCAAGATCATCTATGCTGCCATAAAACGGATAGAACAAACTGCTCAATTGTATTGTATCATGTATTCCGATATCTTCTGCATAATATGCATGCGTACCTGCTAATGCACCATCAAAATATAACTTCAATAAAGAGTCCTTCCGCAGAAAAAGAATATGATGCCATGTATCATCAGTTAAATCACCAGCACTGCCGGCTGTGATATATTCACCACCACCTCCATTCCAATATAACCAACAAGCGTATGTATCATTTAAATCTACAACAAGGTTAGCTTCATCAGTTCCAAAATAATCTCCCAATTCAAATGGTTGTGCTCTGAAATCATAATCTGATTTTACCCAAAAGGAAATAGTAAAATCAGAATCAAACGGACTATAATCGGGCGATGGAATATGTATGATGTCGCCGTAGTTATCAAAATAAAATGCCGCATTTGCAGAGTCGAGTCTATCTGTAGTGAGTGATGCATTTACAACAACTGCATGATTATCAAATCCACTTTCATCATCTGCATTTCCATTAAATGGATACCATGCAATTAATCCTGTGGTTGGTATTTGTGAAAAACAATTTACTCCCACAAATAGCAAGAAGCAATTAAAAATTATTTTAGATAAAAAATGAAAGGACATGGTTTTATTTACAAGTCAAAGATGGGTATTTTGGGTGATTATGTCTTAGACAAATAAGTGTCTTTATTTTTTCCAGCAGTGGTTGGTGTTATTTTCACCGCCCACCGAAGTGATGCGATAATCTCTATATTGTTTGATAAACACCCAATCATTAATTTCAGTAGCTTAAAGATAAATTACATGTTTCCTTGTGCTGCATTTGGTTGGTGGAAATAACACCAACCACGGCACAAAAACTCACAAGTTGCATTTTAAAGGTTTATCAGTAATTAAATACAAATCGAAATTTAAATGGAAGTGTATTGTTTAATTTTAATTATTATAACCAAAGTTGGTATTTATGTTTTTTAATTTATGTAAAAAAATATTGCAGTGTTTGTGTAAATCACCAACATCGGTGATTGTTTGGTAGAAAAACTTGGCATACGTTTGCAAAAAAATATATGAAAACTCTAATTAATTACTATTTCCTTTTCCTTATTTCACCTTTACTTGTAGTTGGATGCGATTCACCAACCGATGTTACAAGAGATTCAGAAAATATTGAGCTAGCCTCACCAGCCCAAATTCAGAAATGGGAATTGACAAATAAAACTCTATTAGGAATTAGAGCTAATGATCCTGTGGATGGAGAACTTAGCACAATGTCTCAAAACTGGGGATGGTATTGGAATGGATTTCAGTCGTTTTATCAGGAAATTTTTAATGCACTTTCTGATGAAAAACAAAATGTAGGCGGCACATTAAATAGGTATGGGTCACATGGTGAAGACAATAATTCAAATGATATTAATTTATGGATGATAATTTTTAATGAATATCAATCATTTTATAATACTGTAGAATTTAATAAAAACAGCGATTGGCTTTATCCATATGTATTAGAAGGGCCTCAATTAAGTTGTGAGGAAAAAGATACAAATACTCCTTTTCTATTGGGAGAAATTGCAGTGCCAAATAATTTTTTAGATAATAATTTCTTCTTCAGAAGGGAAGATTGTGAACAGTGTCATTGTGAGAGTGGTCTCTTTTTGCATAAATTAGATACGTTCGGTATGTATGGTGTTGTAACTACTGACCGACATCATGGAAATGTGCCAGAGGTGCATCCTGCACAGCAAATTTGGTATAGAAATAAAGACATTTATACTACTGATAAATCTGGCTATTGGCTGATGGCATTTCAAGATGGGTCAGATAGATTTGTGGATTGGATTGGATCGCCAATGTATTGTCAATATCAAATTGCATTCAGAATAAACCCTACTAAAATGAAACCGAACACAGGTGCTCTCACAATGGATATTAACTTGAGTGATAAATCAGATTTGGTAACAAGTGATTTTTCTGATCAAAGAAGAGATTGTGATAATGGAACCAATCATTCATTAATAATAGATGGCAAAAAAATTCTTACAGTAAATGAAAGTGGATTTGATGACGATGATATGGGCATTCAATTTATAGAACTTACTAAATTGCAGGATGGTACTATTCAAGGATATGTGCAAGTATCTCTCGTAATTGGGGATTATGATACGGATGAATTTGGTATGGCGATATTAAGTTTGGTTATTACACAACCGAAAAATATGTTGATTAAAGAAACAGGGATTGATGAGGCAACAAAAGAAAGGCAATAAACGGCTTTGTATGTTGGACTATTGCAAATATACTTTACTTCAATAATGTAATATTGCCACTTGTTATTAATTCATCGCCGGATTCAAAATGTAATATCATCACATATGCGTATACACCATTTATTAATGGTGAATTATTAAATGTTCCATCCCAGCCTTTCAGCCGTGGCCGGTGTTATTTTCACCAACAACCGATGTGATGCATTAATTTTAAAAAATGTTAGATAAATTCACATTCATCTATATAATAGCATAAAACTTTGCCCTACTGAAAAAATAGCCTTCTGCATTTGGTTTGTGGAAATAACACCAAACCAAGGTATTGAAAATTTGTTGGGGGTCAGTAATCATTTGCATTGAATGTACATTCATATTACAAAACCCCCTTCATAGCCCCGGCTGTAGCGGAAAGCCCGCATGAGCGCAGCGAAGAGGACTTGTAGTGGAAGACGGGAATAAAGAGTAAGGGGAACGTAAAAACAAATTGCTCTAAAACTTTTCAACAAATTTTCCGCAGCAAAGAATCTTCCACAGCTGTTCATTATCTTTGGCCTTTAAGATGCACTTCTTAAAACCGCAGTACTTCTCTTTCTTAGTCCCATTTCATTTGTTTCAATTCCCTTTTGCTCAATTAACCTTTTTCAACCGATCATCCATTCAATATACTCAACCTACATATGCCTAAGAACGAAACTATAAAACATGTCCTCATCATCGGCTCAGGCCCCATCATCATTGGGCAGGCCTGCGAATTTGATTACTCAGGCAGCCAGGCAAGCCGCAGCTTGCGGGAGGAAGGGATAAAAGTTTCACTCATCAACTCGAATCCCGCAACTATTATGACCGATCCTGTTACTGCGGATCAGATCTATTTGCGACCACTGAATGTAGGCTCCATAGAAAATATTCTAAAAGAAAACATTCTATCAAATACCCCGATTGATGCTGTGCTGCCAACAATGGGCGGACAGACGGCTCTGAATCTTGCCAAGGAGGCAAATGAACTGGGCATCTGGGAAAAATATAAGGTACGCATGATAGGAGTTGATATCGAAGCGATTGACCGTGCCGAAAACAGGGAGTTGTTTCGCCAACTGATGGTAGAACTGAATATTGGCGTTGCAAGAAGCAGGGTGGCGAATTCGTTTTTGGAAGGGAAAGAATTTGCGCAGGAGATAGGTTTTCCGCTGGTGATCCGTCCATCGTTCACATTGGGTGGAACAGGCGGTGGTTTTGTGCAAAAGAAAGAAGAACTCGATGAAGCATTGATGCGGGGACTTACTGCATCGCCAACACATGAAGTATTGGTTGAGCAGGCTGTGCTGGGGTGGAAAGAGTTTGAACTGGAACTGTTGAGAGATAGCAATGACAATGTTGCCATCATTTGCGTAGTTGAAAATCTTGACCCCATGGGAGTGCATACAGGAGATAGCATAACAATTGCTCCGGCGATGACGCTGAGTGATACTTGTTATCAGAACATGCGCAACCTTGCAATAAAAATGATGCGGGCGATGGGAAATTTTGCAGGCGGATGTAATGTTCAGTTTGCGCAAGATCCTTACACAGAAGAATTGATAGCCATTGAAATCAACCCGAGGGTTTCCAGGTCATCAGCTTTAGCTTCAAAAGCAACGGGCTACCCCATCGCAAAAATTGCTGCGAAACTTGCGATTGGATATAACCTTGATGAATTAAAAAATCAGATTACAAAAAGTACATCAGCATATTTTGAACCTGCACTGGATTATGTTGTAGTGAAAATGCCGAGATGGAATTTTGATAAATTTCCCGGCGCAGATGATACGCTAGGTTTGCAGATGAAAAGTGTAGGCGAAGTGATGAGCATAGGCAGGAGTTTCCAGGAAGCATTAAACAAAGCTTGCCAAAGTTTAGAAAATAATAAAATAGGATTGAGCGGCGAAAAAGGATTTTATAAATCCAGCCAGGAAATTATTGAGAGCCTCGCAAAGCCGCACTGGGACAGGATCTTCAACATCAAAAAAGCGATGGATCTTGGCGTACCTGTTCGTACTATTCATAACCAAAGTTTGATTGATCCCTGGTTTCTTATGCAGATACAGGAATTGGTAAAGATTGAAAAGGAGTTGAGAAGATACCAGCTCAACAATATTCCTAAAAAACTATTTGTAGAGTTAAAACAAAAAGGATACTCAGACATTCAGATTGCAAACATCATCGGAAACTGTACAGAAGAAGAAGTATATAATCATC
>JBJXHH010000014.1:0-10155 GCA_046160675.1 Chitinophagales bacterium | reverse complement strand
ACCTGCCCTTCAAAAAGAATGGGTATAAGAATGGCTGAAAGCAAAATAAATCCTGTAAATGATGCAATACCGATAAACGTATATTTCAGAAATTTTTTCCGGCGGGGTTTTTCCGGGAGGGCATTATTTACGGTTGTTTCTTGCACTGTCAAATTTATGAAAGCATACTAACGCCTGAATGCCTCAAAATCGTCTAAATATGTTGACAAAATTTGCAAATTGGACAGCGGAACATATCTTTGCAACTCTTTTTCTGGGAGCTTAGCTCAGTTGGTTCAGAGCATCTGCCTTACAAGCAGAGGGTCAATGGTTCGAATCCA
Organism: Chitinophagales bacterium; assembly: GCA_046160675.1. Classification (GTDB taxonomy): domain Bacteria; phylum Bacteroidota; class Bacteroidia; order Chitinophagales; family BACL12; genus JACMJP01. Next base: position 9,835 of record JBJXHH010000014.1, on the reverse strand, counting down.
TTAGCTCCCACTACACAGGCTAGTCTACTTCTATCAAAGATTTCATGCGTTTCAAATTTTTAACATTATTCATTTTTATTTCCTCAGTTTCATTGCAAGCTCAGGTTCAGTTTAATGGTTTGAAGTCTGTAAATGGTACAGAACTTTATTTTAAGGTTATAGGTAAAGGTTCTCCTCTGATAGTAATTCACGGTGGACCGGGTTTGAATCAATCCTATTTTTTCCCTTATCTGGATGCTCTTGCAAAAAACCACACACTTATTTTCTATGATCAACGATCTTCTGGCAAGTCAGCATTATCCGTACAACAAAATATGAATTTTCATCAGTTCGCTCTTGACATAGATTCTATAAGAAAAATTTTTGGGTATGAAAAGATTAATTTGATGGGCCATTCATGGGGAGGCCTCCTGGCAGCTTATTATGCAACAAATTATCCTGACCAAGTTCAGTCTCTTATATTTTGTAATACTGTGCCCCTGAGTAATAAGTTTGAAAATGAAATGATTGCTGCTTTTCAGAAAAAAACAACTGCTGCTGACAGCCTGAAGAGAACTGAAATTATGGCCACGGAAGAATTTATTGAAGGAAGGACACAGGCATTAGAACAGTTGATGATGCTCACTTTTAAAACAATTTTTTGTGATTCTTCTAAACTTAAATTATTGCAGTTACGTCTTCCGGAAAACTATATGGTAGCCTCTATGAGTTACTATGGTTTTGCAAAAGATTTGAAACAATACGATTTCTATAATGATCTTTCTTCCCTCAAAATACCTGTACTGATAATTCATGGTTCATGTGATAATATTCCGTTGAAAGTTGATGAAAAAATACAGGCATCAGTTAAAGACTCTAAATTGGTAGTTTTTAAAGAGTCTGGCCACTTTCCTTTTATCGAAGAGCCAAAACTTTTCACCAAAACAGTGAGAAAGTTTTTAAAAACAAAAGGAAACTAACACCCTTTTCATTTACACATTTTGTAGTCTCATTGGGAGGGCTTACCTTTGACTTTAGATTTATTCTAAACAAGTGTTAAAGCGGTCAATAAAAATACTAATTGCTGATTCTCAATACCTTACAAGGCAGGGGCTCAAATGCCTTTTTGCGGGGATGGAAGATATCCGGATAGTAGGGGAATCAACAGATAAATATGACTTGTTTCAAAAGCTCAAGAATTTTTCAATTGATATTGTAATTCTCGATCATACACACCAGGATAATTTTCATCTAAGTGATATCTCCTTAATTCAAACTATTTCCCCGGCAACCAAGATCCTAATAATTTGTGATATAGATAATGCTGAGACGGTGAAAAGTATAATAGGTTATGGAGTTACCGGCTTCCTTACAAAAACCTGCGACAGCAAGGAAATATTTGATGCCGTGTATGCACTGATGAAAGGAGAAAAAATGTTTTGCCACAAAGTAGTAAATATATTACATAACAAACCTGTTTATACAAATACAAATTGTGAACCTGAGATTTTAAGCGATAGAGAAATTGAAATCATCCGCCTGATTGCAAGTGGATATACAACAAGGGAAATTGCCGAAACCCTTTTCAGAAGTTTCCATACTATATCTACTCACCGGAAAAACATCATGAAAAAACTGGGCAAAAACAGTGCCTCTGAACTTATGGTGTACGCAATGAATAACAGGTTGATTGAGCCTGCAACTGCAACTCTGCGCACCTAAAGACCCTCTTTATTTTGGTTATTTATTTACTGCTAATTTTGTAAGAGTTATGAATATAAAAACCGTGAAATGGCTCATTATTCTTGCAGCTATCGGTTTTATCGGGGTTATTTTTTCTCAGGTTTTCTGGATCAGAAAAGGTTTGCTCATTAACCAGTCAAATTTTGAAAATGCAGTAATTACTTCACTGGAAAATATTGCAGAAAAAATAGAGGTTCAAAATTGGGGAATTAAAAAAACACTCCACCCTGTAAATCGTATTTCCCCAAGATCTTATGAAGTAAATATTACAGAACGTATTGATGTGAACTTCTTAAATGAAATTTTATATGAATCATTCGCTAACCCGTTTCATAATATTGATTTCAATTATGAAATTTACAGCCGCAGCAGCGGCGATAGAGTATTTGCAGATACCATGTTTGTTAGTGATGCAGTGATAGAGGATGAACTAAGGAGCCTGCCTGTGTTTGATAAAACTGATTATTACTTCAAAGTCAACTTTCCGCAGAAGCCCGTTGTCAGTTCTATCATGATCTCAGTTTGGATTATAGCCATCCTAATTCTAATGGCAACGGTTTTGTTCTTTGGGTATTCTCTGAATGTGATCTTTAAGCAGGCAAGGCTATCTGAGTTTCAGAAAGCATTTATTAATAACCTCGCTCATGAATTTAAAACACCTATATCCACTATTTCTATCTCAGCTGAAGTATTGAATGCAGATGATATTTTGCATGAACCCGAGCGCCTGAAAAGTTATGCAGGAATAATACAAAAGGAAAACGAACGATTGAAGAACCAGGTAACTAAAATCCTGCAACTTGCAAAACTTGAAAGTGATGAAGTGGCACTTAGCCTGAGTAAATTTAATATCAATGAAACTCTTATGGAAATAGCCTCGTCATTCACATTAAAGGTGAACGAAACAGGTGGGGAGTTGAAAACTGTTTTTCATTCAAACGGCACAACAATGCTTGCAGACAAGGTGCATTTTGAAAATGTTATCAACACTTTGCTTGATAATGCGTTGAAGTACACAGAAAAAAAACCTTTCATACAACTCATCTCTGACGATGATGAAGAAAATATTTATATCTCTGTGAAAGACAACGGCATTGGCATTGCAAAGGAATACCAAACTAAAATTTTTGAAAAGTTTTTCAGGGTGCCTACCGGAGATATTCACAATGTTAAAGGCTTTGGATTAGGTTTAAATTATGTAAAAATGATTGCAAAAGCACATAAATGGCAAACACATGTCCATAGTGAGACTGGCAAGGGAAGTATATTTACATTGGTTATACCGGCTATCAAGTAATTTCATTACAATTATTCTAAAGAATGAACAGACCGAAAATATTATATGTTGAAGATGATGAATCTTTGGGGTTTGTAACAAAAGACAACTTGCAGAATAAAGGCTATGATGTTACACTATGTGCAGACGGTTTGGATGCGGTTCAAACCCTACAGAAACAAAAATTTGATTTATGCCTGCTGGATATAATGCTTCCGAAACTTGACGGGTTTAGTATTGCACAAAAGATCCGTGATAAAAGTGAGCATATTCCTATTATATTTCTTACAGCAAAATCATTGCTCGATGATAAAATAAACGCTTATAAGTTTGGAGCAGATGATTATATCCTCAAACCTTTTAATTTTGATGAACTCATTTTTAAAATAGAAGTATTCTTAAAACGAAGCCAGGTTTATTCTAATGATATTTCGAAAGATCAGAATATTCATACCATCGGGAACTATGAATTCAATTTTAAGGAACTCACTCTCACTTCCGGAAATGAAAAACATGAGCTCACTCTCAGGGAAGCCGAATTACTGCGCATGCTTTGCCTCAATCCGAACAAAGTGTTAAAAAGAGATAACATTCTGCAAAATGTTTGGGGAGAAGATGACTATTATATAGGAAGGAGTTTGGATGTTTTTGTTTCCCGGCTCCGCAAATACTTAAGCAACGACCCGAACATTGAGATAGAAAATGTGCGGGGTGTAGGATTCAAATTCAAAGTAAAAACCTAAGCTTACAGCTACTCACAGGAGTTTTTACATATCATTAACATTCTTTTGAAACCCTTTTACAAAGCGGATTGCAGCCAATCCTATTTTTGCCCGCTCAATAGTATCCGATACCAACAAAACAAATTTTTGAAATGAAAAAGACATGCTCCTTGATTTTTGCACTCACAATGTGTGCAATAATAACATTTGCAGGCGAAAACAATCCCTCTGCAGGAAGTAAAGTGTACAAAGCAACATTGCTAACCGCTACAGATGAAGAATACCCGCATAACAATATGATTGGGTTTAAGAGTACCCAGGCTGGAAAATATGCGCATAATGCAATTCACTTCACACAAAATGCTTCAGGAAAGTTTGATGCAGTTATCCTTCCGGGAAATAACATCAGCGACACCATCTTTATAAAAGATGTAAACCTGATGGAAATGATGCCGTCAGTTCCAGAGTACGTTACAGGTGACCCCTACCTGAGTTACCTCGCAGTAATGAACCAGGAATTCAACCGCATTCAGGTAAAATTCACAAACAAGAATTTTACAGCCCTGGGAAATGGCACTGAGGAATCAGTGATAACAAGAATTGATATTGCCAATAACTGCCTTGCAAAAGGCCTGTGGGAAGTGATAGCATTTACTACTGAAGATAGTAATGACAAGCTGTACTTCCAGTGCTGGTTTGATTTTCCTGAAGAACTGTACAACGACTTATTTGCAAAACGTAACAGTACAGCTATTACAAAATACGACAAAATGCTCACAACGTACTATGATGAAAAAGCTGCGAAGGTAGATCTTAATGTACTCAGGAAAGTGAACGGCGAAAGTGAAATAGCATTCACCAACCTAAACCATGAATTGTATCCGCTGAAAGGAGAAAGGGAAACAAAGGCAAAAAATATTATCAGCCCCATAGGCTATACATCCATTAATGATTTTCTGAACAATGATACAAAGTTTGCAACCTTCGCATCACCAGGACAATACACAAAAGATGAACCCCGCAAAACCCAGCTGAGCCGTTTTCAGAACATCCAAAAAGTAATGTTGCGCACTACCACCTCAGCAAATGCAGCAGCTACACCTACACAAGAATTACAGCTCTATTTTACTGATAATGCAAAAACAACTCTTACAAAATTTATCGTCGGTGGACTGCAGTTAGATAAACTACCTGTACTCAATTCTTCAGCCATGCACAAAGGCTGGCAACGCCCTATGGGTATCGGAAACCATTCATTCTATAATTCAATAGATGATATAAATGCTACATCGAGCCTGCAAAACCCTTACTTTGCCATGTTGCTGGATGCAAATGATACCTGGCTGGATAGCCATGAAATAGGCATTGACGGGCCTCTGTTTTTCAGGGATGAAACTGACCCCAACAAGGTACATATGCTCATACTTTCTTTTGAGCGCCATGCTTTTGTGGGCCACTTTGTTTTTGAAATACCTAAAGCATAAAACCAATTTCTTATACACATAGAGTGCGGTTAGTACAATGTAATTCTTACAGGAGTTAACTGCACTTTTTTATCACTCAAATTCTAACTCTAAACTAAAACAATGAAAAAAATACTACTATTTGCAGCCCTATTTTTGTGTTTTGCAGGCACTCAAAGTTTTGCGCAAACACAAGCGAACGACGCTGAAAAAAAATTGAATTTTTACGGTGATGCAAGAACACGGCTCGAACATGATTGGGATGTTATCACCTCTGCAGGTGATACGTTGGATCCAAGACTGCGTTTCCGCTCAAGGTTCCGCCTCGGATTTACATATGATTATAACAAGAACCTCAGTTTCGGCGGCCGCATAAGGGCAGGTTCAGCTACTGACCAGCAAAGCCCGCACTTAACCTGGGGAAATGAATTTGCAACACTTCCTATTGGGCTAGACAGAGCTTTTATAAAATATACTTGCAAAGGCCTCACAGCCTGGACAGGTAAAAATACTTTTCCATTTTATTACCAGGATGAACTGTTCTGGGACGAGGATGTTTCGCCAGAAGGATTATATGCCAGTTACGAGATTAAAAATGAAATAGGAACCTTAAAAGTAAAACCTGCAGCCGGGATGTTTTTTATTTCCTCTGCCGGAAAGCCCTTTGACAAAGACCGTACTTTACTTGCAGGGCAGATTCACCTGAATCATAAATCAGAAAAAACTGAACTGAACCTTGCTACAGGCATATTTAACATGGATAGTCTTGGTAATCTTCCTGATGGAGTGGAAACATTCTCTGTAGATTATAACCTTTCTGTAAGTAATGTTCGTTTTACCTATAATACTGCTAAGCTGCCGATCACTATAGGAGCAAATGTTATGATGAACCTTGCTGACCTCACAGATTCAACAATTGTTGCAAATGCTCACGATGGAGAAACTATGGGTTATGATGTAATACTTGAAATAGGAAAATTAAAAGCCGCAAAAGATTATCTCATCTCTTTCACTTATGCGCATATTGAAAAATACAGCATAGTTGATTATTTCGCACAGGACGATTGGCTGCGCTGGGGTTTCAGCGGTGCAACAGGCACTAGAAGCAGCAATTTCCAGGGTTTTGAAATAAGATTAGCTTATGCGTTTGGACCAAAATGTAATATCATGTTAAGAACTTATATTGTGGAAGGAATTGCTGAAAACACACCCGGCGCAACGCTTGAAACAAATAATCGTTTCAGGCTGGATATGAATATTGGGTTCTAGTTAGTTATGCGAAATGTGAGTGTAAAACATTTGTAAATCCGGCATAATTAGTCATTTTCCCTTATAATATTACATCGGTTTTACCTTTCAAAAAAATGAAATATGCAGCAACAAATATCCGGATACTTTATGTTGAGGATGATACCAATCTTGCATATGTTACCAAAGATAACCTCGAAAGGGCTGGGTTGAAAATAACACATTGTGCAAATGGCGATAGCGCTTATTCGGAATTTATTGCTTCACAATTTCACCTTTGTATTATTGATATCATGTTGCCCAGGCTTGACGGGCTTACACTTATAAGTCAGATCAGGAAGCATAACCAAAATGTTCCAATACTTATCCTTTCTGCAAAATCGATGCTTGAAGACAGGTTAGAGGGATTTAAAACCGGGGCAGATGATTACCTTATGAAACCTTACAGCATAGATGAACTACTATATAAAGTAGATGTATTCTTAAAACGGAGTAATGTTTTGTTCAAGCCTCATGAAGACTCTGACAAACCGATTATCTCCATTGGAAATTATCTGTTTGACTTTAATCAACTTACTTTGAAACTTGATAATATTGAACACAAACTCACCCTGCGGGAAGCAGAGTTACTTCGTATTCTCTGTTTAAATAAAAACAAAGTTGTGAAGCGGGGGGAGATCATTGAAAAAGTGTGGCAAAGTGAAGAAAACAACATTGGCAGAAGTATAGATGTTTTTATTTCCAAACTCAGGAAACATCTTGCCAATGACAGTAAGGTTCATATAGAAACAATTCGAAGTTTTGGTTATAAACTCATTGTATCCTAAAACTTACCCCGTTTATTTACCATGTAAATGAAATGTAAATGACTTTAAAAGAAGATCAAAATTGTTATCTGGTATTTGCTTTCACCTGTATGTACTTCTAATTTTGTAAATCTTAAATCGAAAAACAATGAGGTCAAATCAATCTTTATTTAAATCAGTTCAGTATTTAATTATTCTTTTTTTTACATCAGCCTTTGCAGCTCAGGCTCAAACCCCGGCTGATGCCATTATGATGAAACCTGGGGAGTTTTGCGGAGGTATTTTTTATAACAATGGCACTTCCACCGAATATTGGGAAGGCGACTCCCTGCGCACACATACCAATGCCGGAACAATAACAAGGCATACTATTTCAGCAGGTTTTGTTGTTGGCATAGTTAAAAATCTTGATTTTTATTTCAACCTGCCTTACATGATTATTACACCCAGTGCAGGTGAAGTTGCAGGCGAAACAGGTATCCAAGATGTAAGCTTTGCAGTAAAATACCAGTTACTTGATAAAGAAGTTGGTCCGGGTAAATTTAAAGCCTTGGTATCAGCATCTTTTGCAACTCCAGCCTCTGACTACGTTCCTGAAGCAGCTTTTGCTCTAGGAGCAGGATGCCCCTATGGTGTAGGAAGAGGAGTATTGGCTTACAGAGCAAACATGGGTTTATACGGAAAATTGCAGGCAGGATACCATCTCCGGGGAAATTCTAACCTGGTGAGAACTTACTACTATACTGATACGGAAGCCTATAACTCAAATGAAATTGATATGACCGATGCAGTAGATTACTCTTTCACAGTAGGGTATGTTACAGAAAGTCTAAGTTTTAAAGTCGAAGCTGAGTACGGAATGTTCAATACAATTGGAGGTTTTGACATAAGGAACTGGGATGGCGGTTTCCCCACAAATGATGTAGAAAAATCTTACATAGGAGGTCATATTCAATACATTCCTTCATTTGCAAAAGGTTTAGGTATTCATCTTTTACCGTCCTACACATTAGATGGAAGAAATACTGCTAAAGTATTTAACATCGGGGGTGGGGTAACCTACTTAGTAAACCTTTGGAATAAAGAAGCCTCTGAATAAACCAGTAAATACTAAAATGAATATGAAAAAACAGCATATACTTGTTGCAGGAAGCGTACTTATATCGGCGCTTGCCCTGCAGTCTTGCGAAACAGATATTCCGCAAGGCGTATTTTATGAAGCATATACTTATGCTTCAACAGATGAAGACGGTGGAACATGGAACCCGATTCTATTAACCAGTGGAACAGATGTACTTATTGATGCTCCGAGTGATGCAACTTCGGCTGAATACCTTGCAGAACTTGCTTCCACTAAAACATCAGCAAGCTCCATCTCTACTGAACAACAAGAAGCCCTTGATTATTGGGGAAATAACACAATGGTGAGGTGGATTGAAATTGCTGAAGAACTGACTGCAAAATATTTTTTGCCGCCTGATCCGGGCCCGGAAGGAAACTATCCGCCACCAACAGCAGCTACTGCTACTGATCCCGCATCGGCTGATTTCCCTTTTGCGCATCCGCCTTTCGCTTCAAGAATGTACGCTTATTTCAGCGCAGCAACTTTTGATGCAATGATTGCAGCATGGCATTATAAATATACTTATAACCGTCCGGCTATCTTTCAAACTGATGGGTCTGTTGCACAGGCATTTCCAACAAACAATATCCCATCTTATCCGAATGAAGATGCAGCAATAGCTACAGTAGCTGAAAAAATACTCGGCTTCTTGTTCCCGAACGAAACTGCATACCTTGCAGAAATGGCTGACGAATGCCGGGAATCTAGAAAATGGGCAGGGCTTGCAGTAGAAAGTGATATTACAGCGGGTGATTCCATAGGCAGTTATGTAGCAAATACGTTTATTGCAAGGGCTAAAACTGATAATTCTAAGTTTGCTGCTGTAGATGCTGCTACATATGCTTTACTGGAAGATACTGCAGACATGATGTGGGGAGATCAGTGGGATCATTGGGAGAATCAGGATATCCCTCAACGTCCCGTTGGTATTACTCCAAGATTCGGAAATGTAATTCCTTGGTGGATACCTGATGTAGAAACTGTAAGACCCGGACCACCACCCGCAGTAGGTTCTGCTGAGTTTGAAACTGCAACACAAGAATTACTTGACCTCACAGACAATGCAAGCAAAGAACAGGAAGATATTGCATATTTCTGGAGTGATGGACCCGGAACTTACTCTCCTCCGGGGCACTGGAATCAAATTGCAATTGATCATGTTGTAGACGGGAAACTGAACCCGCTTCGCACAGCAAGGGTATTTGCTTACATGAATACTGCTATGAATGATGCCGGCATTAGTTGTTGGGATACAAAGTATTATTACTTCTATCCCCGTCCAACAAATACAAATTCAGATATTGATGCACTTTTTGGAGTACCCAATTTCCCAAGTTATACTTCTGGACACTCTACATTTAGTGGTGCAGGTGCAGAAGTTCTGGGCTACTTTTTCCCTTCTGCTGCAGGTGAGTTCGCTGCCATGGCTGTGGAAGCATCTGAATCAAGAATTTATGCCCGCATTCACTTCCGTT
>JBJXHH010000013.1:0-14862 GCA_046160675.1 Chitinophagales bacterium | reverse complement strand
CCCGAATTTAAAGTTGGTGGCGAAGCTGAAGTTTTTATTTATAAAGATTCAGAAGAAAGAGTAATTGCTACTACGCTTGAACCTTTTATTAAATTGAATGAATTTGCATTTTTACAGGTGAAGGAGTCAAACCAGGTAGGGGCTTTTTTAAATTGGGGCCTTGAAAAAGATTTGTTTGTTCCGTTTAAAGAACAACCCGAAAAAATGATAGCAGGCAAAAGATATGTTGTGTATTTATATCTTGATGCAGGAACAGAACGGCTGACAGCGTCAGGAAATATTTATAAGTTTTTAAACAACGATGATCTTGATGTTCAGGAAAATGAGAAAGTGAATTTATTGATCTATAAAGAAACGCAAATGGGTTTCAGCGCAATCATTAATCATAAATACGAAGGACTTTTATATCATAACGAAATATTTCAGCAAATACATATCGGGGATCAATTATCAGGGTATATAAAAAGTATCAGGGAAGATAATAAAATAGATTTGCGGTTACACCAATCGGGATATAAAAATATAGAACCAAGCAGCGAGGTAATTCTAAAATACCTTAAAATGCATAATGGCTTTCTTGATTTACATGACAACAGCGATCCTGAAGAAATTGCACAACGGCTCAGTATGAGTAAAAAAACATTCAAAAAATCTGTCGGTGCATTATACCGGCAAAGACTTATTGACCTCAGGCAGGATGGTATTTACTTAGTTTAATAACACTTCCTCTCTCATTGCATTCATCAATACTTTCTAACTTTGTTTTTTTAAACGGATGATAATATATTGAATTGATGAAAAAGATAATTGTACTCGGAGCAGGCATGGTAGGAAGGGCGATAGCAATTGACCTTGCGAAACAACATGAAGTGTATGCTGCTGATATTTCGCAGGAAAATCTGCAAAGGCTTGCTCAGCATGGGGTTCAAACAATTCAAGCAGATCTGGGTGATAAAGAAAAAGTAAAAGAAATTATTTTTGATAAAGATTTAGTGATTGGCGCTGTACCCGGTTTCATGGGTTTTGAAACGCTGAAAACAATCATAGAATGCGGGAAAAACTGCAGCGACATTTCTTTTTTTCCTGAAGACGCTTTGCAACTTCATGACCTGGCTGTAAAAAATGATGTAACTATTGTAACAGATGTTGGGGTTGCGCCGGGTATGGATAATATCATTCTCGGGTATCACAATAAAAAAATGCAGGTTGATGAATTTGTTTGTTTAGTGGGCGGCTTACCTGCTGAAAGAAAATGGCCTTTTGAATACAAGGCTCCATTCTCGCCCATTGATGTAATTGAAGAATATATTCGTCCCGCCAGGTATGTAAGGGATGGAAAGATAGTTGTGAAGGAAGCATTGAGCGAACCTGAGATTATGTATTTTGATGGAGTGGGAGAGCTCGAAGTATTTAATAGTGATGGTCTTCGAAGTTTGATCTTTACCATGCCGCATATCCCGAATATGATAGAAAAAACTTTGCGATACCCCGGACATATAGAACTTATGCGGGTTTTCCGGCACACTGGGTTTTTTAGTTATGATGAAGTTGAAGTGAAGGGCATGAAAATCCGCCCGATTGATCTCACAACGAAATTGTTATTTCCTAAATGGAAACTCGGAGATGAAGAACATGAATTCACTGTGATGCGGGTGATAGTGAAAGGAAAGGAAAATGATAAAGCAATAACTTATACATACAATTTGCTGGACAGGTATGATGCTGCAACAAAAACATCCAGCATGGCAAGAACAACCGGTTATACCTGCACATCAGCAGCTAATTTAATCCTCGAAAATAAATTTACAAGAAAAGGAATTTCAACACCTGAGTTTCTTGGAGAAGATGAAAATAATTTTCGTTTCACACTTGATTATCTTGAAAAAAGAAATGTGTTTTATAAACTTACAATAAGTTAGTCTTTCAAAACTTTCTCAATATTCTTATCAGGGATGACCCAGAGAATGGCAACAAAAACAAAGATTCCGGCTGATATAAGCGGGTGAATAAATGCGGCGGGAATCGCTGCGAGGTAACATGTAAGAGATATATATCCCTTTTGTTTTTGTTTTTCCAGTGCTTCAATCAAAGCAGTGGAATGTTCATGTTGCGACGATATTACTTGTTGCATGATCCAATATGCAACCGCACATAAAAGCAAATTAATTCCGTAGAGTATTACTGTATTTTGGGCAAAATGATTTTCTCCCATCCAGCCTGTTGAAAATGGAATGATGGAAAGCCAGAACAACAAATGCATATTCGCCCAAATAAGTTTGCCACTGATCCTTTTTACTGTATGAATTGTGTGATGATGGTTGCCCCAGTAAATACCAACAAAAATGAAGCTCATAATATAACTTGCAAATGTAGGCCATATCCCAAGCAGCGCATGCCATTCAGTACTGTGCGGGATCTTTAGCTCCAGTACCATAATAGTGATAATGATTGCCAATACACCATCACTAAAAGCTTCTAATCTAGTTTTTGTCATTTTATAAATATTTCCTGGTTATTAATTGTAACCGCAACATGAAGTAGGTCTTTAAATTTTTCTTCTGTATTATTTTTTTTGTTTTTTTGGAAAATTAAATAACCAACTTGTAAGAACCGGCAAAATAAAAATTGCAACAGTTAATATAGAAACATACAAATCAGTATGTTCGCTTTCTAAAAACCGGCATAAGGTAGTATCTCTCCCAAATTCATGACACAAGTAAGAAAGAATGAGTTTGATTCCTAAAATGCCTATTATTAAAAATGCAGAGCCTGACAAAAACGGGTAAGTATCCATGAGTTTTATTGCCCCCTGCGCAACAAACCTGATTGCTAATATGCCAATGAACACTCCTATTATGATCAGATATAAATTATCTGTGTAAGCTACAGCCGCAAAAACATTATCAATACTAAAGGCAAGATCCATGATATTAACAAGAATAACAGTACTCCAGAATTTTCCAATTCTGCCGACTGTGTGCTTGTAAAACCAATTGTCCTCTTTGCTTAACGTATCATCATGTGTATCTTCGGTTGCCTTTGTTCTGAAATAATTTACGGCGAGCCATAAGAGATATAAACCACCCAATCCCTTCAGCCATACAACACTTAAAAGCCAGCTTGCAAGAATTATTGCAAGTCCCCTGAAGAAATATGCTCCGAAAATACCCCAACGCAAAGCCTTGCCCTGCTGATGTTTCGGCAGGTCTCGTACCATGGTTCCCATCACCAATGCATTATCAACAGAAAGCATGCTTTCAATTAAAATCAAATTGAACACGATAATGCCCGCTTCAGCAGGGGTATGATTAAAAACCTCAACAAAGTCAAATAATAACAACTGTAAAGTATTTTTATGTTATGATAAGGTGGTTTCCTTTTGCATGGTTTGTTCCCAAAGCCATGCGGTGCGCATCATATCTTCCAAACTGAATTTACAATGCCATGCCAGTTTTTCTCTGGCTTTTTTATTATCAGCATAAATTTCTATCACATCTCCTTTTCTTCTTTCCCCCATTATGTAATTTAATTTTATGGCATTGATTTTTTCAAATGCCTGAATTACTTCCAGTACGGTTACGCCTTTCCCGGTTCCGAGATTAAACACTTCATAGTTTGATTCATTTTTATTTTCTAATAAGTATTGCAATGCAAGGGAATGCGCTTCTGCAATATCCATTACATGAATATAATCCCGAATACAGCTGCCGTCTCTTGTGTCATAATCATTTCCATGCACTGTTATCTTTTCTCTTTTTCCAATGGCTGTTTGTGTTACAGCAGGCACTAAATTTTCTGGATTGCCAAAAGGTATTTCACCAATCAAGCCGCTTACATGAGCACCTACAGGGTTAAAATAGCGCAGAGCAATTATGTTGGTTACCACATTCTTCGCATGGCTTTCCAGGATTTGTTCGCAAATTAATTTCGTCCAGCCATAGGGGCTTTCAGGGGTTTCAACCTTTGTTTGCTCGCTTACCGGAAGTTCTTTTGTATTTCCATAAACAGAACATGAGGATGAAAAAATAAAACTATTTATTTTAAACTCTTCAGCGATACGCAGCATGTTTATTAATGAATTCAGGTTATTATCATAATACTGCAGTGGCATTTTTACACTTTCTCCAACTGATTTAAATGCTGCAAAATGAATAATACCTTCGATTTCGGGATTATTGGAAATTACAGTTTTCAGTTTCTGTATATCCCGGCAATCAATCCTGTAATTGATAAACTCTTTGTTTGTAATTGCTTTAATTCTGTCAACCACAAATTGTTTGGAATGAGATAAGTTATCAATGGAAATTACATCATAATCTTTCTGTAATAAATCAACTGCAGTGTGGGAGCCTATATATCCGCAACCTCCAGTTATCAAAATTGTTTTTTTACCATTCATAAAACTTAGTATACCATTTCATTTTGTGAAAAACAAATTATTCCTCTGAAAAGAAACCGGACTTTGAAAAATTAAGATGAAAAGATTCTTTGCTAATTGCATCATTTAATAAGTTTCAATAGGTACTGCCCATACCCGCTTTTTAAGAGGGGGTATGCAATTTTTTCTAATTGCTCTGCATCAATGAATTTTTTTCGAAAAGCAATTTCTTCTATGCAGCCTATATTTAAACCCTGTCTTTGTTCAATAACCTGAATAAATTGTGAAGCCTGCATTAAAGAATCGAAGGTTCCTGTATCAAACCAGGCTGTTCCTCTTGGTAAAACACTTACTTTTAATTTACCTCTTTTTAAATACTCTTTATTTACATCTGTAATTTCATATTCACCCCTTGGGCTGGGTTGCAAATTTTTTGCAATTTCAACCACACTATTGTCATAAAAATATAAACCCGGTACTGCGTAATTACTTTTTGGCTGTGCAGGTTTTTCTTCGATTGAAATTACTTTATTTTGTTCATCAAACTCTACTACCCCATATCTTTCAGGATCGCTAACATGATATGCATAAATGATCCCCCCGTCAGGGTCATTGTTTTGTGTAAGCAATTCTCCCAATCCTCCACCGTAGAAAATGTTATCACCTAAAACCAGGGCTGCTTTATCATTTCCAATAAAATCGGCCCCGAGTGTAAATGCTTGCGCAAGCCCGTCAGGGGAAGGTTGTTCTTTGTATTGGAAATTACAGCCAATTCTTTTTCCATCACCCAGCAATCTTTGAAAACCTGGAAGATCATGTGGAGTTGAAATGATAAGAATGTCTTTAATACCGGCCATCATTAAAGTAGAAAGAGGGTAATAGATCATGGGTTTATCATAAATAGGCATCAGTTGTTTGCTGATAGCTAATGTAATTGGATGCAATCTTGTGCCCGAACCTCCCGCTAAAATGATTCCTTTCACTATCAAAAATTTCGGTAAAAATACAGGTTTGAGGCCATTGGTAGAAAATATCTGAATGCGGTTGGACTAAAAACGGTGACTTTTATCATCAATAGAACATAACGTTTGTCATGCCGGGGAGGGATGTATGGTTCTAATTTTGAACCGTTCTAAAACAACAAAGTCATGAGAAAGATAATATCAACTACAACTTCCCTTTTAATTATGATTACACTCTTTTCAGCCTGCGGGAGCGGCGAAAAAAAAGAAACCGGGAATAAAGAAAATGTACCGCCCGTTGTAGCGGAAAAAAAGGATGTTCCAAAAGAAAAAAGCAAGGGTATCGGAGAGGTAACAAATGTTGAACTAAAAACCCCACTTGAGCAAGACAGGATAACAAGAGGGATAGCCATCTATGACATGAAATGTTCCGCTTGTCATACATTGGATGCTGAAAGGGTGGTAGGACCGGGATGGGCAGGCGTTACAAAAAGAAGGTCGCCGGAGTGGATCATAAATATGATAACCAATGTAGATGTTATGCTTGAACAAGATCCTGATGCACAAAAAATGTTGGAGCTCTGCTTAACAAGAATGCCAAATCAAAATGTATCTGTAGGTGATGCAAGGGATATTTTGGAGTTTATGCGTCAAAATGATGGAGAAAAATAATCTGAAAACTATAAATCAAAAAACAATGAAACGTTTAATAATTATTATAGCAGGTGTCTTAATGATATTTGCTGGCTGTAAAACACAGAACTCAGGATCACTTGTTGAAGGTGATGCTGCTTCAAAAGTATATGTTCAACCTGGACAGTATGATGAATTTTATAACTTCGTTTCCGGGGGGTTTAACGGGCAAATGGCTGTATACGGGTTACCCTCGGGAAGGTTATTCAAGATCATCCCGGTATTTTCCCAATTTCCTGAAAACGGTTATGGTTTTAGCGAAGAGACAAAACCAATGTTAAACACTTCGCATGGGATGGTTCCTTGGGATGACTTGCACCATATTGCATTATCAACCACAAAGGGTGTACATGACGGAAGATGGGCCTTTGGAAATGGTAATAACACACCCAGGGTTGCCAGAGTGAACTTAAAAACTTTCAGAACTGAAGAAATACTCGAGTTGCCCAACAGCGGGGGAAATCACTCTTCTCCTTTCATCACAGAAAATACTGAGTATTTAGTAGCAGGAACAAGATTCAGTTTACCGATGGATGACGCAAACACTGATGTTCCAATTAGTACATATAAAGAAAACTTTAAAGGAACGGTTTCTTTTGTAAGCGTAGACCCGAATGACGGGCACATGAAAATAGGTTTCCAGATTTTATTACCCGGTTTAAACCTGGACCTTGCAAGAGCCGGTAAAGGCCCCTCACATGATTGGTTTTTCTTCTCTTGTTATAACTCAGAAGCAGCATACACATTGCTGGAAGTAAATGCAAGTAAAAACGATAAAGATTTTATTGTTGCTGTAAACTGGAAAAAAGCGGAAGAGTATGCAAAGGCTGGAAAAGGAAGAGTACAACAGGTGAAATATGCCCATAATATCCTGGATGAAAAAACTCATACTGCTACTTCTACAATGGAAAATGAAGTGATAGTTCTAGACCCTAAAGAGTTAAAAGATATAGTGTATTTCATTCCTTGCCCCAAATCACCGCACGGATGTGATGTAAACCCTACAGGGGAGTTCATAGTGGGTAGTGGAAAACTTGCAGCTATCATTCCTGTGTTTTCTTTTGAAAAAATTCAAGCTGCTATTGCTGCTAAAGATTTTGAAGGAGAATATGATGGTATCCCGGTAATTAAATATGAAAGTGCATTACATGGTGAAGTTCAAAAACCGGGTCTGGGACCTTTGCATACAGAGTTTGATGATAAAGGAAATGCTTACACTTCATTTTTTGTTTCTTCAGAAATTGTAAAGTGGAATGTAAAAACACTAGAAGTACTTGATAGAGTTCCCACATATTATTCTATTGGCCACTTATGTGTTCCCGGCGGACCAACTGCAAAACCATGGGGAAAATATGTGATAGCTTACAACAAAATTACAAAAGACAGGTACCTGCCTACCGGACCTGAGCTAACACAGTCTGCACAACTCTATTCTATTGATGGAGATAAAATGCAGCTATTACTTGACTTTCCAACAACAGGAGAACCGCATTATGCTGAAGCGATACCTGCAGATTTGTTGATGGCAAATTCTCAAAAGATCTATAAAATAGAGGAGAATATGCATCCTTATGCTGCTAAAGGAGAGAAGGAAGCAAAGGTGGTAAGAGAAGGAAATAAAATTCATGTTTATATGACTTCAATTCGTTCTCACTTTACTCCTGATAATATTGAAGGAGTGAAGTTGGGTGATGAAGTATACTTCCATGTTACCAATCTTGAACAAGATTGGGATGTGCCTCACGGATTTGTAGTAAAAGGAGCTAACACCGCAGAGATACTGATCATGCCCGGTGAAACTCAAACTTTAAAATGGGTACCTGATAGAGTAGGTGTAGTACCTTATTATTGTACAGATTTTTGTTCAGCATTGCATCAAGAGATGCAGGGATATATTAGAGTTTCACCTGCAAACTCATCAGTTCCGTTGAGTTGGTCTACAGGCGGAACTAAACAGGCAACTCCGGCTCAGTAATTTATTCACTTGTGTTGCAGCAAATCTTTTTTGCTGCAACACTTTTTCAGAATTTTTTATGAAAAAATTACATCTTATAACAAGGGTGCTGCTCATAGTGGGTTCATTACTTCTTATTACTTCTTTTAAAATGCCTATATGGCGCATCGACCTTACTGCACCACAGTATCCCGAAGGATTAAGCATGTTCATTTGGAGTGATGATATCACAGGTGAGGTTGAAATTATCAATGGGTTGAATCACTACATCGGTATGAAACATATCAGCAAAGAAATGTTCCCCGAATTTTCATTTCTTAATTACATTTTTGCTTTTGTTATCATTTTTGGAATAACAGTAGGAATATTGAACAGGCGCAAATTATTATTGATATACCTCATCTTCTTATTTTTGCTTGCACTGGCAGCTTTAGCAGATTTTTATCGTTGGGGTTACAATTATGGACATAACCTGGATCCGGATGCACCTATTGTGGTACCGGGTATGTCATATCAACCCCCGGTTATTGGGCATAAGAAATTATTGAATTTTGATGCATATTCATATCCTGCAAAAGGAGGAGTGATTTTTATTTCAGTAATAGGGTTGTTTGTCTTGTTATATATATATGAGAAATACTTTGCGGGTAAAAAAATGAAACATAGTATACCATCAGCTAAATCAGCAATAGTCTTTATTGTTATGAGTGCTACGCTCTTTTTTTCATCCTGTAAATTTGAGCCCCGTCAAATAAAGATTGGTGAGGAAGAATGTAGTTTTTGCATGATGACAATCATGGATGCAAAGTTTGCCTGCGAGATTGTAACAGATAAAGGGAAAATACTTGTATTTGATGATGTATTTTGCCTGACTAAATACGCAGCAGAAAATACTTTAGATTATTCAAAACAAAAGTTTGTATTGATCAATGATTATGCAAACCCCGAAATCATGGTACCAGCTGATTCAGCATTCTTCATGTATTCAGAAAATTTACAATCACCCATGAACGGAAATCTCGCTGCATTTAGAAATTCTGATAGTATGAATTCGTATTTACAATCATTACAAGGAAAGGTTATAACCTGGCCAGATATAGGGCGGCTATTAGAGTAAACAATGTTATATGTTATTTGCATACTTCAAAACAATCTTACTTCTTCTTCAACAGAATACTCCTACTCAAACCTATTCTATACAGGAACTTATTAATAATGCATCAGCTCACGATACAATCTATATTGAACAAAACATTTATAGCGAGAATTCCCTTCATATCACAAAACCCGTTACACTTATCGGAAAAAACTTCCCTGTTCTTGATGGGCAAAGTAAAAATGAAATATTGCTGATTGAAAGCAATGATGTAACAATAAGAGGTTTTGTTTTCCGGAATTCCGGATATTCAAGCATGAAAGACCTGTCGGCATTGAAAATTGTAAATGCCCAAAATGTGCGGATTGAGTCAAATATTTTTCAGAACAATACTTTTGCAATTTACCTTGCAAATGCAATAGATTGCAGGGTTATGAATAATACCATTTCTTCAGGGACTGTAAAGGAAATCAACAGCGGAAACGGTATTCATCTTTGGAAATGCGACAGCATCAGTATTGAAAACAACTCTATTACAGGTCATCGGGATGGAATTTATTTCGAGTTTGTAACAAATACATTGATAAGAAAAAACAGAAGTGAGGGGAACTTGCGCTACGGCATGCACTTTATGTTCAGCGAAGGAAATTCATACCAGGAAAATATTTTTCGAAATAACGGGGCAGGTGTCGCTGTTATGTATTCAAAAAACATCATCATGATGGAAAATACTTTTGCTGATAATGTGGGCGCTTCCTCTTATGGCATTTTATTAAAGGATATATCAGACAGCAGGATAGAGCATAATGTTTTTCATAACAATACCCACGGTATTTATCTTGAAGGTTCTAACAGGAACCAGGTTTTAAGAAATGTATTTGAAAACAATGGATGGGCGGCAAAGATTCAGGCAAGTTGTTATGATAATCAGTTTAGTAAAAACAATTTTTTTGGTAACTCATTTGATATGTCTACAAACGGAACCCTGGTAATGAACACCTTTGATGGAAATTACTGGGATAAATACGAAGGATATGACCTGAATAAAGATGCAACAGGTGATGTACCCTACAATCCTGTAAGCCTTTACAGTATGATAACTGACAGAATTCCCTACGCAATGTTATTGTACAGAAGTTTCATGGTATATCTGCTCGACAGGTCAGAAAAAGTATTGCCGGGGATCATTCCGGAAGCATTAAAAGATAATACACCGTTTATGAAACCAGTAGAGATATGATAGAAATAGAACAACTCACAAAGAAATATAAAAACCTGAAAGCACTGGATGCGGTGTCTGTATCCTTTCAAGCCGGCCAGGGTGTTGCCGTCATCGGCCCGAATGGTTCTGGCAAGACAACGCTTATTAAGAATATATTAGGTATGGTATTGCCTGATAGCGGCACAATTCTTTTCGAGGGGAAGAATATTCATAAACAACATGAATACAGGAAGCGCATTGGATACATGCCGCAGCAAGTGAGCTTCCCGATGAATATTACCGTAAAACAGTTGCTTATGATGCTGAAGGATATCCGCAGGGAAAAGAATACAGATGAAGAGTTGCTCGAATTATTTCATATCAGTGAAATTGAAAACAAAAACCTTGGCGCCTTGTCTGGGGGTATGAAACAAAAAGTAAATGCCTGTATTGCTTTTTTATTTAATCCGCAGGCATATATACTGGATGAACCTACTGCTGGACTCGACCCACTAAGCGCAGAAATACTAAAGAATAAAATTTTAAAGGAAAAGGCAAAAGGGAAAATGATACTTGTTTCATCACACATTCTTGCTGACCTTGAAGAACTGGCAACAAATGTTCTGTATTTGCTGAACGGGAAGATATTTTTTTATAAAACTTTACAGGAAATTTTAAAAGAAACTTCAGCTCAAAACCTTAGCAAAGCTCTTGCTGCGGTTATCATGAAAAATAATACCTAAGAATAGATGTTCAGGATTGTAAAATATGTTTTTCTTGATATTGTAAAAAATAAAACCATTCTGGCTTATACAATATTGCTGTTCATTTTTTCAACCAGCTTTTTCAGTTTTGAGGATAACCCCGCTAAAGCGGTGTTAAGTATTCTGAATATCACCCTTATTGTTGTACCTCTTATAAGCATTGTGTTTTGTACCATCCATTTTTATAATGCATATGAATTTATTGAATTGATGCTTGCCCAACCCGTAAAAAGGAAAAGTATATTCCTAAGTGAAGTTATAGCTTGCGCCTGCTCCTTATCTTTTGCCTACTTAGTGGGTGTAGGCCTTCCGGTTATGATTTTTGATATGACCAATGCAGGACTTTCTTTGCTCATTGCAGGGCTTTTACTCACCAGTGTTTTTGTAGCGATTGCGTTTTTATCTGCAGTTTTAACAAGAGACAAGGCAAAAGGTATTGGCATTGCCATACTTCTTTGGTTCTATTTTTCAATACTGTATGACGGCCTCATCCTCCTTTTCATGATGAATTTCAGTGATTATCCAATTGAAAACTTTGTGCTGGGATTGGTGTTCCTTAATCCTGTTGATCTTGCAAGGGTTTTTGTTTTGATGCAAACCGATACAGCTGTTTTACTGGGCTACAGTGGGGCGGTGTTTAAAAATTTTCTTGAAAAAGATATTGGTGTTATTCTAAGTATTTCAATCATGTTAGTTTGGATACTGTTGCCTGTATTTTTCGCTCAAAAAGTGTTTGGAAGAAAAGATATTTAAGTACGGCTCCTGTTTTTTGAAAAGTACAAAATAAATGTGCATGCACCCATTACAAAGAAAGCAGTGATTTGATGCAATACCCCCAAGGTAATGGAAATCTCTCCGGTGCGCCCGCTAAGTAAAGTATAAATGCCTAAAGCAAATTGAATAAAGATCAGAGATAAAAGCATCAAAATGCCGGAACGCACAGTAGTACCCGCATAATTCAAATTCTTTATTGAAAAAATTGTGATAATCAGAACCACAATAACGGCTAATGTTCTGTGAATGAAATTTATGGCTGTATGGTTTTCAAAAATATTTGATATGAAGGAGTGAAAAAGGAAGAAACCATCGGGAAAAAATTTCCCGTTCATCAGCGGATATGTTGTATAAGTTAATCCGGCCTTTGTGCCAGCCATAAATCCGCCATAAATGATTTGTAAAGCAATGAGCCCTATGATCCACTTTATGCCCTTATTTACTGTTGGATGATCATCCTGCGGTTGGTACTCTCTTAATTGAAAGATGAGCCAGAGGATATAAACAAAAACCGTTAATGCAAGTAGTAAATGAATTGTCAAATTATAGGGGCTCACCCAAGGCTTATCTATCAAACCACTTGCTACCATCACCCACCCCATGAATCCCTGTAAACCACCAAGGAACAATAATAGAAGGAGTTTTATAATCCAGGACCTGTTCAACTTTCTTTTGACAAGAAACCAAATGAATGGTATGATGAAAACAAAACCGAGCAATCTTGCCCAGTTACGGTGCCAGTATTCCCAGAAATAAATTTCTTTAAATCCTGCAAGCGTCATATCCTGGTTTATGAGATTGAACTGAGGAAACTGTTTGTATTTATCAAAAGCATCGTTCCATTGCTGTTCGTTAATAGGCGGTAAGGTTCCTACAAGCACCTCCCACTCAGTAATAGATAACCCGCTCCCGGTTAAACGGGTAATACCACCTAATAACACTTGAATAAGCGTCATTAGTAAACCGATCCACAGCCAGGTTTTAACAGATCTCATAAAAAAGAGGAATTTTCCTGCAAAGCAACTACTTATATTTTGTTAGTAAAAGCTTTATCAGAAAAACAAAGGAAAACATACATTGTTTATCTTAGGTATCTTCTTTTTTCTTCACTAAAAAATAATAATCATTATCAATTGGTAAATAACCGTACTCATAACAGTAATAATACACAGTGCCTTTTTTTGTTGTGTACAAAGAAGTATAATAATGAAAATTGAATCCTTTTTTCAGCAAGCGTTCCCGGCTGGCTTTTGCAGTATCCTCCGGGTTGAGTTCTTCCAGTATTTTCCGGTTCTTGCGGAGGATGTTGTTTACATTTCGCATGTAATTAGTTACATCAGATTTTTGCCGGTTATTGTACAGATTTCTGCAGGCATCTGAGCAGAATTTTTTATCTGAACGCCCTTTGATGATATCCCCGCATTCCAGGCAAAGTTTTTTTTCTTCGGTCATAGCTTCGCATTTAAACCCTTTACAGGCTTGAATTTGGACTTAAATATACAAATAATTCATCCGACAACAAACGACTGCAAACGGTTATATCCGTATACAAGTATGTAAAAACCGAATCAGTTGAAATAGCCGCTTCATCTTTGCATCGTCAATCACAGTAAATCAAAAAATGGTTGACATGGAATTAATTGTTTAACGAAAAAAAAGTCAAGATTATGAACGCATTAAAAAACAAGGTACAATTAATTGGTAACCTGGGCATGGCTCCCGAAGTAAAAGACATCAACGGTACAAAACTGGTAAAATTCAGCATTGCTACAAACGAGAGTTACAAAAACTCAAAAGGAGAAAAGGTAACAGAAACACAATGGCACAGTCTCATTGCATGGGGCAAGATTGCTGAGATCGCTGAAAAGTATCTGCAAAAAGGTAGCGAAGTGGCAATTGAGGGCAAACTTATCAATCGCAATTACACAGATAAAACGGGTGTTAAAAGGTATATCACCGAAGTACAAGTGAATGACCTGCTTATGCTAGGGCAGAAGAATTAAAAATTATTAGCAACTAATAAAAGCGCAGGGTGGATAACATCCTGCGCTTTTGCATTTATTCTGATAACAGCTTTTTACATTTGCATGAGTGATAAGAAAAGTCATCCGTTCTTCCCTTTTGTTTACTCTTGGCAACATGATGCCTTTGCTGGCAAGTGTTGTTCTGCTTTTTCCTTACACGGATAATCTTCCCACCTCTCTTTATGGTGAACTTGCCATTTATATTTCATTTACATTATTGCTGCAGATCTTTTTTAACTACGGGTTGGATAATTATGTAGGCATCCATCATTTTGATTTTAAAAATGATCCAGGGAAAATGAAGGAGTTCATTGGCACTATTGTCACTTATCTTTTTATCATTGGAGGTGTCATTATTCTGCTTTTTGTAGTAGCCGGAAATGTTTTTTTTCAGTTTGCCCTCGATCAGAAATTTTCTTTCTACCCCTATGGCTTCATGAGTGTAATAACTGCTTTTTGCAATTCCTTTTTTCGAACCTACGTTAATTTTTTGTTTTATAAAGACAAGGCGAAAAAGTATTTCCTGCTCAACTTTTTTAATTTCTCAATCACCATTATTATCTGTTGGGTAGGGCTCGAAATGTACCCTGAAACTCTTGTGGGGCCTATGTGGGGGCGTTTACTCAGCGGCTTTGCTATTTTTCTTGTTGCTTTTATTTTGTATCTAAGGGAATATGGCTTAGCATGGAAACCGGAACTGCTACAGGGGTTACAAAAGTTTTGCCTGCCCGTGGTGTTATTTTTCTTACTTAACTGGGTAGCCCTTTATATAAATAATTTTATCATAAACGCTTTCAGCACAACATCAGATGTTGGTATTTATGATTTTGCATTGAAGTGTACTTTGCTGATAGAATTTGTGCAAACAGGAATTTTAGGAACCATTAACCCCAGGATCTATACCCTCTGGAAAACGAGGAATGCATTGGAAAGCAGTGTTGAAGAAAACAGGTATCATCATGTTTTCAGCATGTTTACAGTTTTGTTTGTTGCATGCAATGTTGTGTTGTTGCCCT
>JBJXHH010000012.1:0-28112 GCA_046160675.1 Chitinophagales bacterium | reverse complement strand
CTTTTTTTCCCCTCTCTTAAGTAGTATCCCTTACTTATTTAACTTCTTAATCTCAAACTGGCTTGTTTTTGCCTCTACAAGGCTTGTAGTATCAAGGATAGCCGCAGTTGCCTCCCTCACTTGTTGCATAATTTTCCTTATCTCACAAGTTCTCTCATTTAAGCATTCTTCACATTTCTGGTATGCTGTTTTGCTTACACAACCCAATGGTGCAAGCGGGCCGTCGAGTATTCGGACTATCTGCCCTATAGTGATTTTACCAGGTTCTTTGCTCAACTCATAACCGCCACCCTTCCCCATTTTACTGTACAAGAGACCATGTTTCTTGAGGTCAAGAAGTATAAGTTCAAGAAATTTTCTGGGAACATTCTCTTCACCAGCCAAGGTGGCAATAAGCACTGGGCCTTTCCCGTAATTCCTGGCAAGGTAAAACATAGCCTTCAACCCGTATTTTGCTTTTTTACTTAACATGAATTTGCAAATTTATAACGGATCAACGTCAATCACCACCTCCGCACTCTTAAGATCAGCATGCTGTGGTAATTTTAGCAGAACCTGTTTCATAAATTTCTTAGCGCCCAGTATTCTACCTGCATCAACCGGTAATTTGACAAGAATTTCAAAATGAAATTTATTTTTAATACGAGAAATTGCCGGAATGGTAGGTCCTAGTACATTTTTAGATAACTTTTTCCTCAGCTCAGCAACAAGATAATTCGCTGCATTACCAGCCAGTTCCATGTCTTTATGTTTTACAATGACTTGAATTATTCGAACGAATGGGGGGTAAAGAAAATTCTGCCTTTGGATCAATTCATTTTCGAACATCAACTGGTAATTGTTTTCTGCTACATATTGCAGCACAGGGTGTTTTGTTTGTAATGCCTGTATTAAAACCTTCCCCTTTTTGCTTTTTCTACCGGCTCTCCCACTTACTTGCGTTATCATTTGAAAGGCCCTTTCATTCGCTCTGAAATCCGCAAAATTCCATATCTGATCTGCATTGATTATTCCAACAAGGTTCACATTATCAAAGTCAAGACCTTTAGTGATCATTTGTGTGCCCACAAGGATATCAATAACCCCTTCTTCAAACTCGGAAAGTATTTTTTCATGCCCGTGTTTTGCTCTTACAGCATCAAGGTCAAGCCTAGCAACTTTTTTTTCGGGAAACAGTAATTGTAATTCATCTTCAATTTTTTCAGTTCCTGTTCCCTGTATTAGTATCCGAGTGCTGTTGCATGCGGGGCAAGCCGGAAAAGTTTTGTGTTTATACCCACAATAATGGCACCGCAGTTCGTCAGCATATTTATGATACACAAGTTTCACATCACAGTTCACACAATTTGGAACCCAGCCGCAACTTTCGCAAACAATGTAGGGAGCAAAACCTCTCCTATTTTGGAAAATAATTACCTGCTCGTTCTTTTGTAGAGAACCATTGATGGAGGAGATCAACTCTTCGCTAACAAACTGTTGATTCGATTTATGTTTTTTGAAAGTTTCCTGTAGCGGTATCACCTCTATTTCAGGCAAAGAAACATCAGCATACCTTGTATTTAAATTTACCAATCCGTACTTCTTTGTTTGCGTATTATAGTAAGATTCGATAGCTGGTGTAGCTGTGCCTAGTAAAGTTTTTGCCTCGTGCAAATGGGCAAGATAAATTGCCGAATCCCTTGCGTTATACCTTGGGTTTGGGTCTTGTTGTTTGTATGAATAATCATGTTCCTCATCAATAATAACCAGGCCAAGTTGCTGAAAAGGCAGGAAAAGTGCTGACCTTGCGCCGAGTACAATTTTGTATTGTTTGTTTAATATTTTTTGCCAGATCTCAATCCGCTCATTCTGATTAAATTTTGAATGATATATTCCTACAAATTCGCCGAAATGTTTTTTTAAGCGATTGATGATCTGCGCTGTTAAAGCAATTTCAGGAAGCAGGTATAAAACCTGTTTTCCTTCTAAAGCAAATTTCTTAATCAACTCAATGTAGATCTCTGTTTTTCCACTTCCGGTTATCCCATGCAGCAGCACAACATTTCTTTCGGTAAACTGTTTTTCAATATTCTTTACTGCCATCGATTGTGAAGGAGAGAGATCTAACTTTTGCGCATCTGCATTTATTCCGCCCAGCAGCCGGCTAACCTCTTCATTAAACTCAATAAAAATTTTATTCTTAACCATTGTCTTTAGAACTGCTGCACTAACTCCTGCCTTCCTCATCAGGGTTGTTTTTCGCATACGTCCTGCACCTTGCATTTCCTGGTAATATATCATCAATGCATTGAGTTGCTTCGAGTTTTTTTCGCTTTTCTCCAGCGTATCAAATAATTTTTGCAAAGACTTTTCTTCGGTATATTGCTGATGCAAAGTGATATATTTCTCTACTCTAGGCTTGTAGCCTTCTTTCATCTCCTCTTTTACTAACGCAATTCCTTTTTCTATTAAACTCTTTATTACAGGCTGGACTGAACGCTGCCGCAATATTTTTTGAATCTCCCTCAAGCTCAATTCTTTTTTTGAAGTCAGAGCATCTGCAACAAAATGTTCTTTATCAGTCAAACTGAGAGTATCAATCCTTGACTTGTCATCTAACACTAGAATGGTTTCACTGCTGAGTTTGTAAGGTCCAGGTAAAGCCGCATTCATCACATCTCCCATGCTGCACATATAGTATTCAGCCATCCATTGCCAGAAATCCAGTTGGATTTTATGCACTACCTGCAAGTGATCGGGCAGGGAGAGTATAGGTTTCACTGCATATCCTTCAGGTTTCTTATCATGCAGTTTTGCTACTATTCCTGTATAAGTTTTATTCCGAAATGGCACTTCCACTCTTGTGCCGTGAGTTATGGCAGGTAGCAACTCCTCAGGAATTTGGTAAGTATAGTTTTTCTCGAGCGCAAAAGGCAAAATAACATCTGCAAACATAGATTCAGGTAAAAGTATTTAATTTAACAGAAAATTCAGAATAATGAACTGCATAATAACTGGAGGCACAAAAGGGATAGGAAAAGCATGCGCTGAATATTTTGCCGGAAAAGGTTTTAACCTGGCCATTTGTGCACGGTCAGAAAAGGATCTCATTGAAATTTCCTCGTCTATTTCTGAAAAGCACACTGTAAAAATTTTTACTCAAGTGTGTGATATTTCTAAGAAAGATGAAGTGAAAAAGTTTGGTAACTTTTGCTTGGAAAAGTTAAAGGAGATTGATGTACTTATAAACAATGCAGGCATATTCCTACCAGGTAACTTGTTAGACGAATCGGAAGGAACACTGGAAACTTTAGTTGAAACAAACCTTTACAGCGCTTATCATCTAACCAGAATTATAGCTCCTTCGATGATACTAAATAAGAAAGGGTATATCTTTAACCTTTGCTCTGTCGCTAGTATAAATGCTTACGATGCTGGAGGTTCTTACGCCATTTCTAAGTTCGGGTTATTAGGTTTTTCAAAAAATCTACGGCACGAGTTGAAGAAATATCATGTAAAAGTTACAGCTGTTTTACCCGGTGCCACTCTTACTCCAAGTTGGGCAGGCACAACAATCCCTGACGAGAGATATATTGATGCAGCGGATGTCGCAAAACTAATTTGGAATGCTTATGACGTTTCAGATAGAACTGTTGTAGAAGAAATTCTAATCCGCCCAATGCTCGGAGATCTCTGATTTATTCCTTTGTAAAACCTACCCTTTCTTAAATTTGTTTTTCAGGAAGATAATTCTTTTTCCTCCTGCTGCTTCTTTTTGTAATTTCTCCAAAACAAATATGCAATAGTAGAAACAATCAGGTATGGAAAAGCAGCTAAATACAATATAGCGGGGTTGATGCCGAGAGCCTGTGTGTTTCCTGCTTTTATGCCTGCTTCAGCACTCATTTTACACATAGCGCACTGCGCCTGCACATCACCTGAAGCCAACAACATGAAGCACCCAACAAACAGGAAAACTATTGTCTTTTTCATATTACAAAATTAAGGATAGTAAGGTGAAATCATAAAATATATTATCACTCCTGTAATAGAAACATATAACCAAAGGGGCCAGGTGATTTTTGCAATTTTCCGGTGTTTATCAAACCTCTCAGACAATGCTCGTGATATTGTGATCAATATGAAAGGCAATATTATAGCTGCCAGGATTATATGGGTGATGAGTATAAAAAAATAAATGTAACGGATAAGTCCTTCACCCCCATACTTTGTATCTTCTGCTGAAGCATGATAAACAACATAAGAGATCAGGAATAACCCCGACAAAGAGAATGCGCTTAGCATACAGAATTTGTGAGCTTTGCGTTTCTTGTTTCTTATAAAATAGAGTCCGGCAATCAAGAGTATTGAAACACATGAATTGATGATTGCATTCAATTTTGGTAAAAACGAAACATCAGCCTGCAATTGAATTGCCGGGGTAAAAAAAAGTGCCGCCACTAATAATGGAACAGCTATTGAAATAATAAATATGAGCCTGTTAACTATGACTTCGTTCATTTCTGTTCTTTGTCTAATAAATAACTTATATCATTTATTAGGTTAGCCACCTCACCACTGTCTGTTCCGAGGTAAAAACCCCTGATCATATTATTTTTGTCCACCAGTGTAAATTTTTGCGAGTGACCTTCAAAATTTCCCTCCTTGTCTTTAACAATTTGCATGAAACCTTGTTCACCCAGATCATATACATCTTTTACATTTCCAGACAGAAAAAACCACTTATCATTGTTTGCGTTATAAGCTTCGGCGAAGCTTTTCAGAACCGGAATAGAATCTTCAGGATCAAGGGCAAAAGAAAGTATTCTAAAATCATCTTCCTTTGCAAATGCCTTTTGTACTTTGGTTAATTCTGTTTTCATCATCGGGCAAGCTGCTTCGCAACTCGTAAAGAAGAAATCTGCTACGGATACTTTTCCTTTTATATCATCTTGCGTTCTTATTTTACCCGCCTGATCAGTAAAAGAAAATTGCGGTACTTCTTTTACAGGTTCCCGAAAATTTGGTGATGGCCAAAGAGAATGAGCGGCTTTTGAGGTGTTTCCCGCTTTATCTGCTGCAGGCAGGTAAACAAAAATTACAAAAAGAATAAAAGTCGCAAGTATACAACCGATGATAAGGATGTGTTTGTAGTAACTATTTTTCATTCTTTTCTGTCAATTGTATAGAGGATATCAGTAAACAGAGATGAATACTCTTTCTCATCTTTTATATTGTATGCCCCGCACAAGTATCCTTTCCTGTCAGCTATAAAAACATAGGAAGGGCAATTTAAATTCTGTTCAATACGATTTCTTTCTGTTAAATATTTTTCACAGGCCTCAAATATATTCTTCGAAACAGATGTGTCTCCACCGGTTACATGCCATATTTCCCTTGCTGCATAAAGTATTGAATATTGCCAGAGGTCCCGGTTTTGAACTGATGTATCTGAAAGGTTTACAGAAATTATCCGAAAAGCAGTGGTTTTTCCATAATAATCTTCTTGTAGTTCAAACAATTTATGTCGCCCTTCGTATCTGCCTGCATAGCAATCTTCTGAGTAAAACTCATACACACATACTTTGTTCTGCATGTTTTGATTTGAAATTGTATCCGCTCTTTGCGAGATCAGGTTATAGTCTGGAATTCTTATAGATGAGACGTTATATAATTCACTCGCAGTGTTACTCCTGCGCAATTCTTCGCCTTCTTTCATTACATACCAGCTTATGAATGGCAGGATAATAATAAGCCCGAGCATTACAAGAGCCCAGGCTTTATTTTTTGTCATGTTTGTCTAAAATTAATTTCCCCAGAATTCTTTCATATATAGCCAATACTTTCCCTCCCAGAGAAAAGCTATAATACCCCAAACAAGAAACAAGAAAGGGGTAATGATTGTCAGTTGCATGCTTTTTAATTCATACTTCAGATGCATGAATTCACTCATAATATAAAATGCTTTTAATGCACTCAAAACGATGAAGAGAACATTAAGAATCATTTTAGGTGACTCATGAAACCAATAGTAATGGGACAACGCTGCAAATATTTCTATTGCTGTTACATATGCAAGTATCCTGCATACTTTCCAAACTCTTTTTCTTGATTCTTCTCTTGATAAAGTTGACATACAGAAATTTCTTTTTGCTTAAAATAAATAAAATGCAAGGAACACATACACCCATACTAGATCAACAAAGTGCCAATAAAGCCCAAGTTTTTCAATCATTTCGTAATGGCCCCTTCTCTCAAAAATGCCTTGTTTAGTGGCTACATAAGCCCAGGAATTCATAAGTACACCCACACTTACATGTGCCCCGTGAAAACCCGTGATCAAAAAGAACAATGCGCCAAAAGCTTCAGCACCAAAAGGATTTCCGTGTAATCCCATACCCTCATGGATAAGATGATTCCATTCCCATGCCTGGCTAAGTACGAAAGTTAAACCACCTACTATTGTCCATGCAAGCCATTTTAGTACCCCGCTTTTATTCATGTGATGTCCTTCTTGCACAGCTCTCACCATAGTTACAGAACTAATGATAAGTGTAAATGTCATGAAGGTTACAAAAATGAGGGGAGCATGGTGAAACCCGGGACCTGCGCTAAATACTTCGTTTGGGTCAGGCCAACTTAAAGGATTCGCCTCATCGTGTTTTGGTTGGCTGGTACGGATTGCCCCGTAAGAAATAAGCAAGCCGGCAAAAGTAAATGTGTCTGATATTAAGAAATACCAGATCATGATTTTGCCATAACTCACTTTAAAGGGTGAGTCGCCGCCACTCCAGAGTTCTTTTGCATTTGTAACTGTTGTTTCCAAAATTCTAAGTTTTTAATTTACCTGGAAAAAAATAAATAAATATATCCAAAGTATATCTACAAAATGCCAATAGGTTGTCATTAATTCAACGCCCACTTGTTTATCAGGGTTTATGTTTAAAATTAATGTATCAACCGGTGTATGATATACTGTAAAAGCTTTTACTGCAAAAATGAAAAGTGCAACAACACCCCCGGCAATATGTACGAAATGAGCCCCTGAAATCACATAAATAAATGATGCTGCTGGATGGCTGCTCAATGTAGCGCCTGATGCTGCTAACTGCTGCCAACCATTGATTTGTAACATCAGGAATGATGCCCCTAAGAAAAAAGTGGTGGTTATGAATGCCCTGTATAAATATATCTTGTTTCTCTTGAATGCAATATAAGCAGCTTGCATAGTTATGCTACTGATTAGGGCAACAAGGGTACTATATTGAAATAATTGAGGAAGGGTTACAATTATCCAGTTGTTGCTATCTCCTTTTTTGATAATATAAGCGCTTGTGAAAGCAGCAAATATCATTACCATAGAAACGATGGCAATCCACAGGTTGAACCTGTAAGGATGTACAATATATCTTCTATGGCTTACCGTACTCATACTTTTAAATTTTATCCATTAACAAGGCTATCAACACAACAGGTAAATATAAAAATGAACCGAACATTAATGCCCTTGCATGTTTTGTTTCGGATGTTCTGTACAATATTGCGGCCTGGTATAAAAAGAATAAACCAGTGAGTAAAACAATCATTGCTGAAACATTTCCGGTCATGTTTAACATAAAGGGCAGCATACTTACGGGTAACAATAATACTGTATAGGTAACTATATGAAATGCAGAAGCTTTTGTTCTGCCAGATGATGAAGGCAGGAGATAAAATCCTGCATTAGCATAATCATCATAAGCCACCCAGGCTATGCTCCAAAAATGTGGAAACTGCCAGAAAAATTGAATTGCAAATAATACCAATGCCTCAGTGGTAATTGTTCCGGTAGCTGCAGCGCATCCAATTACCGGTGGAATAGCGCCGGGAAATGCTCCAATGAAAACTGATATTGGTGATATTCTTTTTACCGGTGTATAAATAAAAGCATAACTCAATAATGATAATGCGCCGAGTAAAGCGGCCATAGGATTAAAAAAATACCACATGAGTGCGATTCCGGCTGTTGCCATCACTCCGGCTGATATGATCGCCTCCGTATTCGTCATGCGTTTTGCTGCGAGGGGCCGGTCAGCAGTACGAACCATGAGTTTATCAGTATCCTGTTCAATAATTTGGTTCAAAGTATTTGAAGCTGCAGTAATAAGAAATCCTGCAATTAAGAACATTGAAAACCCTGACATTTCACCTCCTGCAAACAAATAGCCTACGCCGGCTGAAAACACAACTATAAAACTCAATCGGAATTTAACCAGGATATAGTAATCCTTTAATTTGAGTTTTATGCGTTGAGCTAAACTATCTGTTATTGTTTGCGTCCTGTGCATCTATCAGTGCTTCAAATTTTTATACATGATGTTCTTTCTCCTCTTTTCTTATCAGATCACTGTCTTTTTCATCTCCATGTTCACCATGTTCTATTTCATATTCTGTTAAAGGCTCGGTTTGCGGAATATAATCCCTGCCGTGTTTGCTATAATCATAGGCCCAACGATATACAGTTGGTATTTCTCCAGGCCAGTTTCCATGCCCCGGGCGAATAGGTGCGGTCCATTCCAATGTTGTAGAATGATAAGGGTTTTGTTCTCTCACTTTTCTACCATACCAAATGCTGTAAAAGAAATTAAATACAAATAACATTTGGCAGGCGAATGAGATGAATGCAAACACAGAAATAAACTCATTAAGCTGGGCAAACATGCCAAAAGTTTCAAACCCCGCATGTGTTGGGTATCTTCTTGGTAGCATGTATTCAAAGTGCATAGGGAAAAATATAAGGTATGCAGAAATCAGCGTTCCCCAGAAGTGAATGTATCCCAGGCTTTGATTCATATATCGTCCAAACATTTTAGGAAACCAGTTATATACGCCTGCAAACATGCCAAAGAAAGCAGCAACACCCATCACCAGGTGGAAGTGTGCTACAACAAAGTAAGTGTCATGAAGTTCAACGTCTATTGCACTGTTCCCCAGGAAGATCCCAGTAACACCGCCGGATATAAATAAAGAAACAAAGCCAATTGCGAATAACATTTGCGGATTGAGCTGGATATTTCCTTTCCAGAGAGTAGTTATCCAGTTAAAAACTTTCACTGCCGAAGGAACAGCAATAATCAAAGTAAAAATCACAAAGATGGACCCGATGAAAGGATTCATTCCTGTCATGAACATATGATGTGCCCACACAATGAATGATAATACTGTGATAGCAAGCAAGGAATAAATCATTGCAGTATAACCAAAGATGGGTTTTCTTGAATGTACGGCAAGTACTTCAGATACAATACCCATTGCAGGGAGAATAATAATATAAACTTCTGGGTGCCCGAGGAACCAGAATAAATGCTGATATAATATCGGACTTCCGCCAGTATTTGCCAATGCTTCGCCGCCAATGTAAATCTGATCAAGGTAAAAACTTGTGTCTAAGTTTCTATCAAACAACATAAGAACTGCAGCTGATAATAATACCGGGAAGGATAATACACCAATTACTGCGGTTAAGAAAAATGCCCAAATAGGTAAAGGCAGGCGAAACATTTTCATGCCTTTTGTACGCATATTAATTACAGTAGTAACATAGTTCAAACCACCAAGAAGTACTG
This sequence comes from Chitinophagales bacterium, assembly GCA_046160675.1. GTDB lineage: Bacteria > Bacteroidota > Bacteroidia > Chitinophagales > BACL12 > JACMJP01. The sequence goes on along the minus strand of JBJXHH010000012.1, from coordinate 18,528 downwards.
ACACAATAAAAAGCGCCATACTTACCAACCAATAGTCAACCCCGGCAATACTTCCAGTTGCCGCCTGGGGAAGATCGTTCAATGGAGGGTAAGCTGTCCAACCTCCAGACGCAGGACCAGTTGCAAGAAAAAATGAAACAAGCATTACAATACTTGACATAAAGAAAAACCAATAAGAGAGCATGTTCAAAAAAGGTGAGGCCATATCTCTTGCACCTGCCATGAGTGGAATCAGGAAGTTTGAAAATGTTCCTGATAAACCGGCTGTTAAAACAAAAAAGACAAGGATGGTACCATGCATTGTAATGAGGGCATTATAAAATTCAGGAGCCAGATGCCCGTCCACTATCCATTTTCCAAGTAAGGGTTTCATCCAGGTAATATCAGCATTTGGGAATCCAAGCTGGATCCGGAAAAGAACAGATAGCCCACCTCCAATAACCGCCCAAATAATACCGGTGATAAGAAACTGCTTGCTTATGGTTTTATGATCCTGGGAAAAAATATACTTTGTAATAAAAGTCTCTTTATGATGATGCTCATGATGGGTATCATGCGCATGATCATGTTTAACTTCCTGAACAACTGTTTCTTGAGACATAGTCCTTAATTGTTTTTTATTAATCTTTTTTAGCAATTTTTGTTGTGTCATTTACCATTTGCACGGTATCCATTTTCACATCAGCAGGGTTCGAAGCAGGAGAAAGAAGTTTAGGCGCAAAGTCACTCAATTCTTCTATTTTTAGGTTACCAACAGCATTATTCCAAAAAGGTTTTTGAGTACTTAACCATTCGTCATATTCTTCTTGTGTATGCACCACAATTTTATATTTCATAGCACTGTGTCCAACGCCGCATAGCTCTGCACAAGCCACCTCATAATCAAATGTTTTCCATCTTGGTGTTTTAGTGTCATCATCAGGTTTGTGTTGTTGCCAGTAAGCATTCGAACTCAGATATTTGCGCATTTCTTCAGTAGTAGTGATCGGTGTAAATTTGAAATACGTAGGCATACCGGGCACGGCATCCATCTTTACCCGCATATGAATAATATCAAAGTTATGCAACACATCCAGTGCCTGTATTTTCAAAAGCACCTCTTTATTAACAGGTAAATGCACTTCACTTGGCATTATATCATCGTAACCCCAGGTCATTTCATTGGCATGTGAAGTAAAATACTCTTCAGTATAAATATTGTTTATACGTTCAAGGTTTTTAGTTCTTGTTTTGATATGACCATCAATGTCATCAAACTCATCTTCAAGCTCATCCAATTCATCTTTCAATTCATCAGCACGATATTTGTTAGGGCGCTGATTCAGTAAGTTCTGAACCGAATCAATCAAACCAGGTAAAACTTCTTTTCTTAATTCCAGGTCTTTTATTTCACCCCTCATTCCCAGGTTTTCATTTCCACCCAGCAGGTTAATGCGATGTTCAACAAATTCTTTTGTTATAATTCCAAGTGGATTATCCGGACAGATTAAATTATAATCTCTTAGTCCCAACTGCCCGTCAGCGCCTGGATATCTTGAAGTCCAAAAGAATTGCTGGCCTGTAACTTCCACAATTTGTTCAGGGTTTTCTGGCATTGTCATGATCTTGGTCCAAGCTGATAAACCGAATATTACAAGACCGGTGAGAACTATTGTTGGAATGATTGTCCAGATAAATTCAAGTTTATTACTATGTGCAAAATGAACCGCTATCCTATTCCTTTTATATCTGTAAATCAATGAAAAAGTAAACAAAATGATATTACAAATTATGAATACTATACTGCAGACAAGGAGTGTCCAAAAGAACATGTCTTCAACAAGTTTACCATGCTCTGATGGAGAAGGCGGAAGGTTAGAATCAGCATAATGGCCAAAACACCAAAAGAAACCATACACACCCAGAACCATAAAAATGAACAGAGCAACACCATGAAATTTTGCATTCCGTTCTTTATTCTCTTCTTCATTTCCCCTGAGTTGTGAAACAAGATCTAATGTTCTTGTAACTTGAAACAACACAACTATTACTAAAATTATTGCAATAAATATCAACCAGCCGGTACTCATGTTTCTGTTTTATTGATGGTGATCAAGACTTTCGTTAATTAATGGATGCTTTGCAGGTATGAGTGATGCTTTCGTAAGTTGATGAAATACAGTGTATAAGAACATACCTGCAAAAAATACGAACATGCCTATTTCAAAATAACCAAGGTGCCAGTCAGCTCCAATTGTGGAAGGCATGATCATTACAAAGAAATCATTCCAATGTCCGATTATGAGGATAATTGAAACGATAGTTAATACTGCCATACTTCTTTTTGCATCTCTCCGCATCAACACTAAAAACGGAACAAAGAAGTTGATGATAAGGTTTCCATAAAACAATGGATAATAATCTCTTTTTCTTTCTAAGAACCAAATCGTTTCTTCAGGAATGTTTGCATACCATATGAGCATGAATTGGCTGAACCAGAGATACGTCCAGAACACACTGAAACCGAATGCATATTTTCCAAGATCATGCAAATGGTTTTCATTTAATTGTTGCATGTACCCTTTACGCTTCAAATAAATCAGTATCAATATCATGGTACAAATACTTGCGATCCAAAGGGAGATGAAATTATACCAACCGAATAATGTACTATACCAGTGAGGGTCAAGGCTCATAACCCAATCCCAGGCCATCATGCTGCTGGTAACTGCCCATATGATAAGAAACACAGCAGCCCATGTTTTTGTTTTCATATACCAGACATCAGTTCCGTTGCCGAGATCCTCGGCAATTGAAATCTTCCTGAGTTTATAGGCTATGTAACTCCAAAGCCCGAGAAAAATAATAGCCCTGAGAATAAAAAAAGTTGAATTCAAATAGGCGGTTTTCCCGGCTAGTATTTTATCGTAATGAGGGTTTTCAACTAAACCGTTTGTATTACCCGGCTCCTCTTCATTTGATGCAAAAACATGCATTGCTTCTGAAGAATTATAAGAATGTTCTTCTTTTTTTTCAGCCGCATCTTTATGATCATCTGTGTTATGTTCTTCTCCTTCATGGCCACCATTCTCATGATGCCCACCGGCATGTTCTGCATTGTATTTATCCAGTTCGGCCTGAGTTACTTGTTTTTCAGTTAAAAATGTATCAGACCAATGATAGAGATGATGATATCCACCTGCTGTTCCTCCCACAATGATGAGCATAAATATCATCCCTATTATAGTAAACTGACTCATTGCTTCAGGGATGCGTTTTACCGTGATATGCCAACCCGCCAATGCGATTTGATGAGCTGTAAGGAAGAAGATGGCACAAGCTGCTATACCGGTAAAAAAAACAGAATTCAGTAACAGGTTTGACCATGCCCTCTGGCCGGAAACATTACCCGCTAACAATCCGATAAGAATGGCAATAATACCTACTACCATCATAATGAGGAAGGTTCTTTTTTGTTTGCCGGTGAATTCGAATTTATTATTATCGCTCATTGCTTTCGTTAATCGTTATTCGTTAATGGTTACGTTTATTCTTTTTTCGGGTTTTTTGCATTGTATAACTTCTGAGTACTGTTTATTGCTTTTTTGTTGTATCAGCAACTGCCAACGTTACTGTCATTTTATTTGCAACTGCATACTCATCCTGCAATTTGTTAATATATGAAATTACTTTCCATCTTTCTTCTTTATTTAAAGCGTATGCATAAGAACCCATTGCTCCTTTTCCATAGGTTATGCTATGGAACATTTTTCCATCGGGCATATTTATATAGCCGTCAGCAAAGTACGAAGGAGGAGCTGCTGTATATTTTCCCTCAGTTACAATATATCCTTTACCATCTCCTGCCTCGCCATGGCATATTGCACAATTTATTGTGTACATGTACCTACCCTCTGCTAATATTTTTTCATCCATAGATAATGGATTTTTTACTTCAAGCCCTGCCTTTTCATAGTCTTCCAATTTGTATTGGTAAGGCAGATTCATTTCTCCTTTTGCAGCATCATACTTTCCTGTCATAGGATTTCCAACATAAGGGACTGTTCCTACAACAGGCAGCATTGCTGTCATACTATCCCTCATATCTGGATGGAGAGTATAGGTTTCGTAAGCCTGTGAATGCATCATATCCCAGGTATATTCATCGCCGGGGTAATTGCCTTCAGCTTTTTTGCAGGATTGTAAAATAATGACGATCCCGACTAACAGAAAAAATATTTTAGTTACACTTTTCATGTGTCTGTTGATTCTTTATTTAATCACAAATTCTCCCAATCTTTCTCATGCACTTCCACCGCACCGCTTGATCTTAATATTTGTTCAATTTCTTTCTTTTTGTTTCCTGATGTTTCAGGGTCAATTTCAAAAGCCATAGCAAACATGTGTGATGTAATTCTTTCATCTAAAATTCTGGGCTTGATACCTGGCGCCAATCTGTTCAAGTATAAATAAGTTAAAGTCATCCCTATAGATGCGAACAAAACCGTTAACTCAAATGTAATAGGAATCCATGCAGGTAATGACAGATAAGGTTTTCCGCCGTAGTTGAGCGGGTAGTTTGCTGTACTTACCCAAAGAATAAAAGTAAGTGCTGTGAGTGTTCCGGTTAAACCGAACACAAATCCTGCACTATGGAGTTTTGTCTGCCGCAGACCCATCGCCTCGTCAAGCCCGTGAACCGGAAATGGCGTAAGTACGTCGGATATTTTCAATCCTTCGTTACGTACAGTTTTTACTGCCTTCATCAGTACCTGCTCATCTTCAAATAACCCGAAAACTATTTTTTTATTTGTCATAAAATATTTCCTTCAAAATTATTAGTGTGTATGTGCATGTTCATCTTTATGCTGATGTTTTACCGTGGCATTTGGGCCCGTATATTGGTCACCTGCCGTCTTTAAGATTGCTTTCACTTCCGCCAGTGCTATAACGGGCGCCACTTTGGCAAACAGCAAAAACAACGTCATAAAAAATCCTATTGTACCTATATATATAAATATCTCAACGTAAGTTGGATAATACATCGTCCATGCTGAGGTAATAAAATCTCTGTGTGTTGATGTAACAATGATAACAAACCTTTCGAACCACATTCCAACGTTAATGAAGATAGACATGAAGAAAGTAAATACGATGCTTCTTCTCAATTTCTTGATCCAGAAAAGTTGGGGCGACACAACATTACAAGTCATCATTCCCCAATAACTCCACCAGTAAGGCCCTGTGCTCCTGTTAAGGAAAGCATACTGTTCATATTGATTTTGTGAGTACCAGGCTACAAATAATTCAGTGATATAAGCAACACCTACTATTGAACCAGTGAGGATGATGATCTTATTCATGGATTCAATGTGACTGAGAGTGATATAGTCTTCGAGATGAAATACTTTACGTACAACAAGCATTAAAGACAATACCATCGCAAAACCTGAGAAGATAGCTCCTGCAACAAAGTAGGGCGGGAAGATAGTTGTATGCCATCCCGGAATAACGGAGGTAGCAAAGTCGAAGGATACTATTGTATGTACTGAAAGCACAAGCGGGGTAGATAATCCTGCCAATACTAATGAGAGGGATTCAAATCTTTGCCAGTGTTTTGCTGAACCCGTCCAGCCAAAGCAAAAGGCGTTGTAAATTCTTTTTCTGAAAGCCGATTTTGCCCGGTCTCTTACTGTTGCAAGATCAGGAATTAAACCTGTATACCAGAATAAAACGGAAACTGTAAAATAGGTAGAGATTGCGAAAACGTCCCAGAGAAGTGGTGAATTAAAGTTACTCCATACAGGTCCTCTTGTGTTAGGGTAAGGGAAAATGAAAAATGCTAACCAAACCCTTCCCATGTGAATGATAGGGAATAAGCCTGCGCACATTACGGCAAAAATGGTCATCGCTTCTGCAGAGCGGTTAACTCCTGTCCTCCATTTCTGGCGGAAGAGTAATAAGATGGCAGAGATAAGTGTTCCGGCATGTCCGATCCCGATCCACCAAACAAAGTTGGTAATGTCCCAGGCCCATCCAACGGTCTTGTTTAATCCCCACATACCAATACCATAAGTAATGGTAAGCCCTATCATAATAAAACCCACTAATGCAACTATGCCGCAAAAAGTAGTTGCCAATAGCCATGCTTTAGTAGGTTTGGCTTCCACTGGTCCTATGATGTCGTCAGACATCTGGGCATATGTTTTATGTCCCTGGATTAATGGTTCCCTGATTGGTGAAACAAACATCTCTCAGTTTTTTATTGATAATTATATAAATTCATTATATCAAGCGCCTTGTCATGTACATGATCTCCAGCATCTTTGTTACGTACCTTGGTCATGTATAAAACGGATGGCAGCCAATGATTTTCTTCTATCACTCCAAATGCTCTGTCGTCATTGTTTAGTTTATAAACAGCAGACTCCTCATCAAACATGTTTCCGAAAGTAATAGCTTCAGCCGGGCATGCATTCTGACATGCTGTTCTTATATCACCATCTACTAACTGCCTGTTCTGTTTTTTGGCTGTTAATTTTGCCTCCTGAATTCTTTGAACGCAGAAAGAACATTTCTCAATCACTCCTCTTGAACGAACAGTAACGTCAGGATTCAGAACCATCCTTGTGAGATCTTCAAGCATGCCGAGATCAGTTGTTCCATCAGGGTCATTCATTTTACCGAATGTATCTGCACCGGCATAGTCATACCAGTTAAAGCGGCGTACTTTATAGGGGCAGTTGTTAGCACAATACCTGGTTCCAATACAGCGGTTATAAGCCATCTGGTTGAATCCTTCCTGGCTGTGATTAGTTGCGCCAACCGGGCAAACGTTTTCGCAAGGGGCGTTTTCGCAATGCTGGCAAAGCATGGGTTGGAAAACTACTTCGGGGTTTTCCGGGTCATCTCCGGCGTAGTACCTGTCTATGCGTATCCAGTGCATTTCCCTGCTTCGCTGTACCTGGTCTTTCCCAACTACCGAAATATTATTTTCTGCAACACAAGACACATGACAAGCTCCGCAACCAACGCATGAATTCAAGTCAATATTCATCCCCCAGTTAAAGCCGTTTTTCGTAGCCTGGAAATCAGGATAAAAAGTATCCAGGTGTGATAGAATTTTTGCCCGGTCGGTATTTCCTGCTTTGTGATTCTTCTTATATTGAGCTAGTGTTGTCTCTTTAACAATGGGGCGTTTTGCAAGTCCGTCATTCAGAGAGAAATGTGTTTGTGTTTGAGCAAACTTAACGTTTTTAATGGGTTCAGAAATTGTTGCCCCGAGCAGTGTATAATTCATACAGTCACCGCCTGCATCAATCATAGGGAAAACATTTTTCCCTACATTATCACCAACTTTTCCAGCTATTGTTCTTCCATAACCCACAGCTACTGACACAGAACCATAAACCTGTCCTGGTTGAATGGCGATGGGCAGATCAACTGACGCATTATTTGCAGTGAGAGTTACCACATCCCCATGCTTGTATCCTTTTTCATCAGCCCACTTAGGGGATACATTTATATAATTATCCCAGGTGATTTTTGAAACGGGGTCGGGAGTTTCCTGTAGCCACGGATTGTTAGCATAGCGACCATCGCCCATAGTTACTTTTTCATAGATAGTAACCTGGATATCTTCCCCGGCTTTTGAAACCCAGGCGAGAATCTTTGAAGCAGCTTCAGAAACATTAGTTGTAGAGGTCATACCTGGCATTACAACCATAGATGCCTCAGGCATTCTCCGCATAGCTGTTGGCGGTTCCGAATGTTGCGTTGAGTCCACCAGCCCGCCCATTTTTACACTGCTTATATTCTTATCCTCTTTTTTGTTAGGCTGGCATAAACCTACCTGTAAGGCTTTGTAGAAAGCGGTTGTTTTATCAGGTTCTCCTGCAAGCACTGTTTCACTCCAGCACTGCATCATAAAATCATGGTAAGTCATGCCCATTCCCATCCATGCAAACAAAGTATCCTGCATTTGCCTGGTGTCAAACAGGTTTTGAATAGTAGGTTGTGCAAGAGACAAATATCCTTTTCTTGGTTCAGCATCATTCCAGCTTTCCAGGTAATGACTGTCAGGGCAAACAAATGTGCAGCAGTTTGCTGTTTCATCCATTGAACCTGCAAATGAAATACTTACAGGAATCTCACTTAATGCAGCTCCGAGTTGCGCACCCATCGGGCTGTCGTACACAGGGTTGCATTCATAAAACATCACCATCTCAGCAACTTTCCCCTTCACATCGTTCATGAAATCTTTCAAATCTTTATCACTTCCCTGGCGAAGCATACCCGGAGTATCCGTCTCTATAGTATTCCCGTAGTTTCCTAGGGCTTCATTGATTGCTTTTACAACCAACTGGATGTTTACATCATTGCTACCACTTATAACTATACTCTCTCCTTCATTTTGTTTGAGCCATTCTGCAGCTTCTGCCAGGCGTTTTTGTTTTGCCTCGTCGCCGGCTTTCATTCCACCTGAAGAATTACCACCGGTAATTAAATCATAAAGATTCAACACTGCAACAGCAACCTCAGAAGGTTTTAGTGCAATGCGATAGTCAGCATTTGATCCTGTCATACTCAGCAAACTTTCCACCTGGTAATGACGGCTCATGTCTGATTGCTCTTTACTAACTTTTCTTTTCCTGGCGTACCCATGAGTATGTTCAATGGGTGATACCCAGGTACCGAGAAAATCAGCTTCAAAGCTTACAATAGCTTTTGCCTTTTCAAATGCATAATGTGGAACCGAACCCGTCATCCCGTGCGCCATCATAAGACCCGCATAGGATACGGCATCATAACTATACACCTTTGTGTTGGGGTATTTTTCAGCGAATTTTTTGAAAGCAGCTTTTGTACTAGGACTGAGGATTGTAGATGTGAGGATACGAATCTGTTTGTTAGGATTTGCTGCAAGGGAGCCTGAAATGGTTTTATCAATATCTGCCCAGGTAGCATCCGCATATTCCCCAGATTTTTTCCGGCTCATTGGATTTCGAAGCCTTGAAGTATCATACAAGCTCAATACACTTGCATGCACTCTTGCGCTTGTGCCGCCTTTTGTAATTTTTGATTCTTTATTACCTTCAATTTTAATAGGGCGCCCTTCACGGGTTTTCACAAGTATGCTGCAATAATCTCCCCCACTTATATAAGTAGATGCATACCAGGTAGCAACACCAGGGATGATGTCCTCCGGTTTTGAAATGTAGGGAGCCACTCTTTTTACAGGAATTTCACAACTAGCTGCAATAGTTGCAGCAGTGAGACTAAAGCCCATCATTTTAAGGAAATCTCTTCTGTCTGTCTGCAGGTTGCTGTCTTTTTCATCAAACATGTCAACGGGCAACTCCTCAGGAAATTCCTTCTGAGCAAGTTCTATGAATTCAGCTCCCGGGTTGAATTCTTCAAGTCCTTTCCAGTATTTTTTTTCTGCCATCGGGCTTTGGTTGTTCGTAATTTTCTAAAAAAATCAATAATGACATTTCTGGCAATCAGTTGCGCCGATATCTTCAGCATGCACTGCCTTTATCTCACCACTTTCTAATTGTTTGTGTAACTCTCTGTAATCTTTGTAAAAGCCATTTGTAAAATTCACTTCTGTTTCACGGTGACAGTTCACACACCAACCCATGCTCAGATTGTTTACTTGTTCTAACACATCCATCTCTTCAACATTGCCGTGACAAGATTGGCATTCAAGCCCTGCTACTGCAACATGTTGTGAGTGGTTAAAATACACATGATCAGGCAGGTTGTGCACCTGTACCCATTTGATAGGTTTAGGTTCGCCGGTGTATTTACTTGTCGCTTTATCGAACCCTGCATATTCATAAATTTTTGCGATCTCCTTATCATATATTGCTTTCGGGTATTCTTTACTATCAGCTGAAAGTTCCTGTATATTGTAATGGCAATTCATACAGGTACTGATAGATGGTATAATAGCTGCTTTTCCTTTCTCTACACCAACATGGCAATACTTGCAATCTATTTTATTTATCCCCGCATGAACTTTATGGCTGAATGCGATTGGCTGATCAGGTGCATACCCTTGTTGCCTGCCCATAGCTGTTGTACTGTTATACATAGCAATGCAAAGCCAGGAAAATAAAAGCAAGGCAATGACTCCCACTACCGGGCGGTAATTTCTTCGCTTATACCATGGAATTGGGTTTGGTGCCGGGTCGTCATATTTCTGCCGAACCATTCCCTGTAAGTGTTTCACTGAACGGGCAAGTACCAATGCCACAAGTCCAAGAACAGCTATTATGATGATATAAACTATAGTGTTGTCTTTACTTACTTCACCTCCACCATCAGAATTAACAGCCACTGGAGCTGGTTTCCAGTCGTCAATATAAAGAAGTATGTTACTGATGTCAGTATTAGAAAGGTTTGCAAACGCAGGCATAATACTGCCGTACTTTTTGTACATGTCATTTGCATATTTGTCACCTGTAGCCAGAAATGCCTGAGAGTTTAATATCCACTTATACAAGTTTGTTGAATCAGCCCATCTGTTCCGAACCTGGTAAAGATTTGGTCCGGTGCTTTCTCTCATAAACGCATGGCATCTTGCACAGTTTGCATCAAAAAGGGTTTTTCCCGCCGCAATATCTGCTGACGCAGAAAAGGAGTTTAAAAAAAATGTTGAAAAGAATAGACCTGAAAAAAGCAGGAGGCGAGGTAAGCGAAACAACTTCAGATTCAACACAAATTAAATTTTAGGTGATCGGATTTTTTAGAAATCGCTGCAAAAGTAATTACCGAAGCGCATTTATTTAACAAATCATGCAAAAAAATTGTTTATAAAAATTGTAGAAAAAAATTTGGTAGAAACCTTGTAGCAGTAAGGCTTTCACAAATCCCTTTAGAACCTTTCTAAATAAATGAACGCACAACTTTGTTAAAATTTTTAGGAAGTTGAAAGCCAACGTTTTGAATGTCGCATCTCTGGCATAAAATTTTAATCAAAGTAGGCAAAAATGAATAGTTATGAAAAGATTGTTTACTCTTCTCTGCATATCCTTCATTCTGTTTACCGGATGTAAATCAGCTGAAAAACAATTTCGCCAGGGCGATTATGAAGAGGCTATTGACCTGCTGACAAAAAAACTGCAACGAAATGCTGATAATGATGAATATATCCTGCTGCTGGAGGAAGCATTTAAAAGGGCCAACCAGCATGACCTGGATGCTATTTACCAATTGCATTCCGAAGGCCAGCCGGGTAGATGGGAATCTGTGTACAATCTTTATCAGTCCATCAGCCGCAGGCAACATAAGATAGAACCCCTTTTACCTTTAATTGTTGAAGATGAGCAAAGGGAAGCTGAATTTGATTTTGTAAACGTTGTTAAAGAAATTGGAAAAGCACGGGAAAATATGCTCAGTTACTGGTATGCGCATGCATCAGAAAAACTCACCAGTGAAAATAAATATGATGCAAGAGATGCGTTTTATGAGCTCCAAAAAATAAACAGCTTTAATGCTGATTATAAAGATGTTGATGAATTGTTGCGCACGGCAAGATACCTCGGAACTAACGAAGTGGAGTTTGTAATAGAGAACAGATCACATAACGTTATCCCTTCAGAAATTTATACTGCTTTTGATGAACTTGAGCCCATTAACATGGATGGAAACTGGTTTCAGTTTACTGATTTAGATAAAGATTCTGAATATGATATGAAGGTAGTGTTGAGCATCACAGAGATTCATGCATATCCTGAAAAAATCAGCAACAATCATTACACTGAAACAAAAGAAGTGGAGGATGGAGTACAATATGTTTTAGATGATAAAGGCAATGTGATGAAAGACAGCCTGGGTAACCCCATCACTGTACCGAAATACGAATTGATCACTGCATTGGTGAGCGAAACATGGCAGGAAAAAATTGCGGGAATAGAAGGTGAGATACGGTACATTGACAATGTAACGGGCAGAACTTTGAAAGTGGTTCCACTTAAAGGCGACGGCATTTTTCAAAACTATTATGCAACTGCTACTGGATACTATGAGGCTTTAAGTAATCAAAGCAGGCAAAAAATCGGCGGAAGACCTTTGCCATTCCCTACTGATAATGAACTGCTTATGCAGGCGCTAAAAACTTTAGAAAGTGTTATGCACAATGTGATGTATGACTGGAATGATGATATTCTGAACAGTTGATCTGGCAAAACGCTTACACAATAAACCTTTACTTTAGCTGTTAAAATGAAAAGTTTTAGCAGCTATTTTTTTTGTGTATATGAAAATAATTCCTCTCCTCATAATCACGGTTTTCGTTTTTCGGGTGTCTTCACAAACATTCACTATCAGCGGATATATCTCTGATGAAGAAACGGGAGAAAAACTTATTGGCGCAACAATATATGATGTAAAAAGCGAGCAGGGAACAGTTACAAATGAATATGGTTTTTACAGTTTCACTTTATTGCAAGATTCCGTTCAACTCATCTTTTCTTACATCGGTTATAGCTCACAAAAGCAAAATATCTATTTATCAGGAGATCAGCAGCAGAACATAAAACTCACAGCAAGTCTTGAACTGGAAACTGTTGTGATAAGTGCAGAGGATAAAGAAGAAAAAATCCAGCAACGCACACAAATGAGTACGATTGATATTCCCATTGAAACAATAAAATCATTACCTGCTTTTTTAGGTGAAACAGATGTGTTGAAAGCGATGCAACTCCTGCCCGGTGTGCAAAGTGGTTCAGAAGGTTCCAGTGGCATTTATGTGCGGGGCGGTTCACCGGATCAGAATTTGATTTTGTTAGATGGTGTGCCGGTGTATAATACAAATCATCTTTTCGGTTTTTTTTCCGTGTTTAATTCTGATGCTCTCAGCAAAGCCACTTTAATAAAAGGCGGTTTTCCCGCAAGGTACGGCGGCAGGCTCAGCAGTGTTATTGATCTGCGCATGAAAGAAGGTGACATGAATGATTACCATGGCGAAGGTAGTATCGGGCTGGTTGCTTCCAGGCTTACAGTTGAAGGCCCGATAAAAAAAGATACTTCTTCTTTTATGATCTCTGCAAGAAGAACTTATATTGATATTCTTGCGAGGCCTCTCATCTCTGCTTCAGGCGATGGGGAAATTTTCGGTTACTTTTTCTATGATGTGAATGCGAAGGTGAATTATAAATTTACAGATAAAGACAGGTTATACTTGAGCGGGTATTTCGGGCGGGATAAATTTTATTTTTCAGATAAAAAAGTTGAACCGGAAAATTATACTGAAGCAGGATTAGACTGGGGCAACGGAACGGGTGTATTAAGATGGAATCACATCATCAATAAAAAAACATTCAGTAATCTCACAGCAACTTTTACTTCTTACGAGTTTGATATTTCAAGCGACTTTTTTGAAACGATTAAAGATATAAACGGAAATGAGATTGAAACATCTTACGGTTTCCGATATTTTTCAGGCATAAGGGATTGGACATTGAAAGAAGATATTGATTTTGTTCCTAACCCCAGGCATTACATCAAATATGGCGGCGGGGTAACATATCACACTTTTATGCCCGGAGCAACAGAATACAAACAAGATGGATCTGAAATAGAAACTCCTGACATCAACTTATCATCTGATAATATTTTCGCAACAGAATTTGATCTCTACGGAGAAGATGATTGGGAAATAACTTCGCTGATAAAATTGAATTATGGTTTGCATGCTTCTGGTTTTTTGGTTGATTCTTCTTTTTACAAATCATTGCAGCCGAGATTGTCTGCAAGATATCTTGTGAATGATGACCTTTCTTTTAAAGCATCTTACTCCTCCATGGCGCAGTACATTCACCTGTTAACCAATTCGGGCATCGGGCTACCTACTGATCTGTGGGTTCCTGCCACTGACCAGGTTCGCCCGCAAAATGCGATACAGTATGCGTTGGGTATTGCTTATACATTGAAAGAAAATTATGAAGTAAGCCTGGAAGGATATTATAAAAAGATGAACAACATTATTGATTACAAAGACGGAGCAAGTTATTTGTATGATGGAGTTACTGATTGGGAAGAAAAAGTAGAAAGCGGTGAAGGGTGGAGTTACGGTATTGAAGTTTTTTTACAAAAGAAAGTAGGAAAATTCAGCGGCTGGCTTGGTTATACTTTAGCCTGGACGAACAGGCAGTTTCCTACTATTAACCTCGGTGAGAAGTATCCTTTTAAATATGATAACCGGCATGAGATCGATCTTGCAGCGGTGTATAAGATAAATGAACGCATAAACCTCTCAGCAGTTTGGGTGTATTCATCAGGGCAAGCTTTAAGTATCCCGGTTGCAAAATATCTTGGGAGCTATGGGCAACCTGTATATTATTATGAAGGAAGAAACGGCTATCGCATGCCTGCATATCATCGCATGGATGTGAATGTATCTTTTCATAAAGTGAAAAAACTCTGGACAAGAACCTGGAACTTCGGTGCCTACAATGTGTATAATCATTACAATGCTTTTTATATTTATGAATCTATTGACGAGGCGGGCGATCCTGCTTACAGGCAGGTGACTTTATTTCCGATTATTCCTTATTTCAGTTGGGATTTTAAATGGTGACTGTAAAAAAAGTAAAATGAAATTCAGTAACATATCTATCTTATTTCTTACATTTTATCTCTTTGTACTTTCTTCATGCGAGAAAGTAATTTATTTTGATATTGAAACACAAAATGATAAACTGGTGGTGAATAGTTTTATAGGACCTGAAAGTGGTGCCATAGCTGATGTTTCACTGAGCCTCGCCCCGCTTGATAATAATTACCCGGAATATATTACCGGCGCAACAGTTGAATTGTATAAGAATAATGTATTTCTTGATGTGTATAGTTATGACGGTTTTTTGCAGAAATACACAATTGATAAAACATTACTCTCCGCGGGTGAAGGTGATGTGTTCAAACTCATTGCCTCTGTTCCGGGAAAAGAACCTGTCACTGCTGAAACTACCATTCCACAAAAAATTGACATTACTGAAATCCGTGTTGTTGACACAGTGAAGCTGCAAGCCTACGATGTATATTATGATTCTTTGGGCTATCCAATCTATTCTGATTCTATTCCTTATTATAAAATTGAAATAGAATTTACTGACCCTGACGCTAAAAATTATTACAGTTTACAGGCGAGGTATGAAGATATTATTTCATCAGGTAGCATTTGTTTTTCAACAAATGATCCTGTTTATACCGTAGGTAATGAGTTTGACTTTGATGCTCAAAATGAAGATTATTTTTTTACTGTTTGTGAAAATTCTTTATTCAGCGATGTAACCTTCAATGGCACAACGAAAACTTTTACTCTTTATGCAATTCTTATTGACGGGATTTTTTTTGATGATGCAAAGTATATTTTTACACTGCGCCATGTTGGAGAAGATTACTATAAATATTTTAACTCTGTAAACCTACAGCAAAACAGTGAAGGTGACCCATTTGCACAGCCCGTTACCGTATTCTCAAACATTGAGGGTGGCTTTGGCGTTTTTGCAAGTTATAATGAAAGCGTTGTTGAGGTAGAATTGTAAAACTTCATGCCTCCCCGCCTATCAAACTGGCAAGAAACGATTTTGACAATATTTTTCTGAAAAAACAGTTATTAGAAAAATTATTTTACATAAAATGAAAAATCTACTCATCGCATTTTGCCTGGTACAGCTATCAGCTTATGCACAAACCACTGTAACCAATTGTTGTGACGCAAAACCCTATGTAGAAGTAACCGGTTCTGCCGAAATGGAAATTGTTCCTGACGAAATTTACATAACCGCCGTGTTGCAGGAACGTTATGACGGAAAAGAAAAAATGACCATTGAAAAAATGGAGGCGGAAATGTTTACTGCGCTGAAAAACATAGGTGTAGACAGTAAGAATATTTCACTGGCTGATGCAGGAAATAATTTTGTGTACCGCAAACGGAAAGAAGATGATGTTTTGTTATCAAGAAATTATACCATCCTGGTAAGTAATGCAGCCATGGTTATAAAAGTATTTGATGAGTTGGGAAAGATAGATGCCTATAATGCTTTCATCAGCAAAACAAGTCATAGTAAAATAGAAGAGTACAGGATGCAAACAAAAGTAAATGCAACAGTAGCAGCAAAAGAAAAAGCCGGGAAAATGCTTGAAGCTATTGGCAGCAAGGTGGGTAAGCCGATGATGATACAGGAACAGAATTATTCTTATCAGCCATATCAATACAGTCAATTATCAAATGTTGCAATGATGGAGTACGATTCTACTGGCAGGGATGAATTCATTAATGATCTCACTTATCAAAAGATAAAAATCAGGTATGAAGTGTTTGCAAGGTTTGAGATATTCTGATTTATTTATCTTCAGGTTATGTTCCAATGGGGAAAAAATTTCTTAATTTGGGTAATAATAATTATCCAACTTCAACTTACTAAATATATATTTGATGGTGAAAAAGAAATTCTGAATTAATGCTAGTTCTCAAAGAATGAGTGTAACTTTACACTTTAAAATTCCTCAAATAAGTTTTTTACACGAATCTATACCAAATATTGAAACTCTACATTAAATATATGGTAAGTCTTAGATGTAAAATGGTGGTGAAGGCAGAGCTTGATAGCTTGGGTTTGCATTATGGTTCAATTGAACTTGGAGAAGTGGAGATAAAAGAATTTGTTTCCATTGATCAAAGAAATATCCTGAAAAAAGCCTTATTGAGATCAGGGCTTGAACTGATGGATGATAAAAAAGCCATTCTCATAGAAAAACTAAAACATGTAATTATTGAAATGGTTCACTACAATGATGAACTGCCTAAAACAAAAAATTCTGATTACCTGAGTGAAAAATTACAACATGACTATACCTATCTTGCAAATCTGTTTTCTGAAATAACAGGCACCAACATTGAGCATTACATTATTCTTCATAAAATAGAACGGGTAAAAGAATTGCTTATATATGATGAACTCAACCTTACACAAATATCTTATAAACTCAATTACAGTAGTGTTGCGCACTTATCAAACCAGTTTAAAAAAATAACGGGCCTTACGCCCAGTTTCTTTAAAAAACTCAAAGAGAAAAAACGAACAGCATTAGATAATATGTGAATAATGTAACTATTTTCCTGAATTGTGTAAAATAGTTCATAAAATGCTAAGCACCTTTGCGTTGTGAAAATTCTTTCACTCTCTTTCGCAGATTGCGGCAAATAAATAAAAAATGTTATGAAAAAATTAGTTATTGCCTTGTGCATATTGTATGTTTCCATAGGTACAATATTAAATGCACAGGATTCTATTAACACTACAGATGAAGAAATTACTACTTATAACAAGATGGAAAATACATTTCGCAGGGGTGAAGTTGGACTTCGTTTTATGCCAACCTTTTCTTCATTTGATGTGCAAACCTCATCCGGAGGCACAATACAGGGCAAAGTAACTTTAGGTTTTGGAATGGGTGCATTACTAGGGTTTAATTTCAATGATTACATAGGCGTACAGGGCGAAGTAATCTATAGTGCACTTACACAAACAACTACAGATCAGAACGTTGAACAAAAAATTGATTTAAAATATTTAAATATTCCGCTGCTGGTTACACTCAATACAGGGAAATCAAAATTCGTAAACTTTAATGTTGTTGTAGGTCCTCAAATAGGACTTAACGTTGGAAGTAGTCTTACAACAACAGGTAATAATGAAACAGACACAACATATGCAGTGCTAAAAGTAAAGAAAGGAGATCTTGGTTTTGCTTACGGAGCCGGTCTGGACTTTGGACTAAACCCCGCACACAATTTCCGCCTGAGCATTGGATATCGTGGGGTTTTCGGTTTATTTGATATTAGTGATAATAGTCAAACTATGGGGAATGATTCTTACTACATTCTCGACCGTTCACAGATAAAAACAAATTCACTTTATGCCGGGTTATCTTTTTTATTCTGATAACATGGTATAAAGAAACGAAACAGAAACATGAAAACAACAAACCCGTACTACCTGAAAAGGAGTACGGGTTTTATACATTTTAAGATTTATTGAAGCATTCAGGATAAAGACTTCGATTATATTTCATATAAAAAAGTATTATATGCGCACGAAAGAAATTGATCAACTACTTTCTGATGAAAACCAGCATCTTGTTAAATTACAAGCTATCGTAAACGACACTCTTAAAGCCGAAAAACTTATTATTCAAAATCTTTTACATCCGCCGGCAGAGATACTCACTACAGGCCAAAAAGTGTCTGACAAAGTAGCACGGTTTGGTGGCAGCTGGAAGTTTATCATGCTGTTTGGTTTTGTTCTGATACTCTGGATCATTTTCAATATCCTGGCAATGGGAAAATACAAATTTGATCCCTATCCTTTTATTCTCATGAACCTGGTACTCTCTTGCATTGCAGCTATGCAAGCGCCCATTATTATGATGAGCCAAAACCGGCAGGAAGAAAAAGACAGGATGCAAAGTGAAAACGATTATATGATAAACATGAAAGCAGAAATACAGATACGCAGCCTGAACAAAAAAATAGAT
>JBJXHH010000011.1:0-6601 GCA_046160675.1 Chitinophagales bacterium | reverse complement strand
CAGGTGAGTATGAATCTGTTCCGAAAGTACAGCGGGATTACAAAGCAAAAGGAATTGGAAGCATTGTAGTGGGAGATGAAAACTACGGCGAAGGTTCATCCCGGGAGCATGCAGCAATGGAACCTAGATTTTTAGGCGTAAGAGCAATACTTGTAAAGTCATTTGCGAGAATTCATGAAACGAACTTAAAAAAACAAGGCATGCTTGCGCTGACTTTTGCTGATAAAAATGATTATGATAAGATTCAGGAAGATGATACTATTGATATACTTGGACTGACTTCCTTTTCGTCGAATGTTCCGTTGACATTACAATTACATCATAAAGACGGAACATCAGAAACCATCAATGTAAATCACACTTACAATGCGCAGCAAATAGAATGGTATAAAGCGGGCAGTGCGTTGAATTTGATAAATGAATGAAAATTGAAACAGGAATAAATAAAAGTATTGAGTTGATTTAAGTAACGATCTTTTTTTTACGCTACTCACTTATATCTGACTAGTTAATTCGTCCCTTAAACTTTTATTTTAGAAAATCCTTTATAGATATTTTCTCTTTTTCCAATCTAAACTTTTCAGCAACAGTTTGCTGATAATTTTTACTTCTTATAAAACTGTCAAGCAGAGACATATAATTCAGAGAAGAAAAACAGCAGAAAAATGTCTCCTCAGGGTATTGATTAATTAAGTCCTTCCTGAAAGCAACATTATTTTTCACACTTTCAGGTGCATGTAAATTCATTTTCAAGAAAGAAATGAACTTGTATTGAAAACTATCTGCAAACTTGTATTTTTTAAAATACCGGATACATGCAATAGCATAGTGAGAAAATAATCTTACATCTCTTTTTAGGTAGTATAAAATCACTGCCATACAATAAATATTCAATTGATAGATTGCAACTTTTGATTTATTCCCGGTTTCCAAAGTTTTATTAAGATGCGGTATTGCATTGTTAAAATTCCCGGAAAGCATATACATACAAGTCATATTGTAATAATATACAATTTTCATCGTCGGGCTGACAAATTGTGCAATTTTCTCCATCACTACGACAGCTTGATTTGCTTTACCCATCGCCTTAGTAAAATAACCAAAACGTAGACAGTACAGCGATTGGATTGAATAATAATTCATCCATTTAAGAACTTCCTGTTGCTTTCCGTAGGATTTAACCTGCGATAAATAAGTGAGAATAAATTCAGATGTTCTATTCTTATTTGTATGAATAGAGTTTATTGAGTAGTTTGAAACGGTGGAAATAAATTGGTCATAATTTGTTTCAATATATTCTTTATGATTTAGAAAATATTTAACAGCACTTTCGTCGTATTTAAAAGATTTCTCACTGGATCCAACATAAGCGTAATATATACTACCTGCAGAAAAATACATAAGATTTACAAGGGGCGCAGTATCATGAGTGGGTGGTTTTCTCAATTTTAAATCAAACTGCATCAACATCTCTTTGTATTTCGCATCGTCCTGATGATAGGGTTGTACGTTAATTCGCAGAACGTCCCTATACATGTTAAAATATTCAAATGCCTCATTATACTCTTGAATTGTGTTCAGGATATCCAGGCTGATTTTATGCTTTTTATTATTCGCATCTACTTTATTTTTCCCTTCCAATAAAATACTTTTCCATCTCAGCGATTCAATAAGTGCGGGGTAAATTCCATGCACACTGGCAATTTTCTCAAGTTTAAAATTCAATTTCCTCGCAATAGAAAATAATCCTCTGTCAAACATAATTTCAATTTCCTGCTGCAGATTAATTGCTTCATGTTTTGCATTCCTATCAAAGTGATAACTCTTTACTGCTTTTAAAATCAGGTCAAATAAATATACTTTACTGTAAGCAAAGTTTTTCCCGATAGCATGATTGTGAAATTTCTGTTTTAAATCATTTTCATTGTACACTGTTTGTTTTTCTATGGCTTCAAATAATTTAATATAGTTTGTTTTTTCACCAAAACTTAATGCAGAGGCTATTTTTTTAAAATAACTTTTCTCACTCGGTGTTAAAGAATTAATCAATTCAAATAAATCAGAAGATGCAGTTTTCATTTATTAGTTCTCAAGGCAGGTTGGCCTGACACCAAATTTATGAAATTTATTTTTGCGGCATTTTTTTTCAAACTAATTCCACAGTAGAGTACATTTACAATACAATATATTATTTGATAAATAAATCCTTAAAAATGAAAAAGAACACACTCTTAAAAGCTTTACTCCTCCCGTCTTTCATCATTCCGCTTATTAGTTTCAGCCTTGCTGATAATAATTTGAGTACTTCTATTCCAATATATTTCGGTGCCCCTTCCATGGAGTCTCTTTTTTGGCCAGATTATGACGGGGATGGCTATGGCGACGCATCAGCTGAGCCCTTATTCTCTGAAGAAACACCATTCCAATTTGTTGATAATAATTTAGATTGTGATGATTCGAATCCTGATATTAATCCTTCCGCTTCCGAAAGTTGTAATTTAATAGACGATAATTGCAACGGAAGCATTGATGATGGTTTTTCCGGTGCTTATTATTATACAGACGCAGATTTCGATAGTTATGGGGACAACCAAGATGTTGGAATATATTCCTGCGATTTTATAAGTGATCTTGTTATAAATAATTCAGATTGTGATGATTCAAATCCTGAAATTAATCCCTCCGCTTCGGAAAGTTGCAATTTAATAGACGATAATTGCAATGGAACCATTGATGATGGTTTTTCCGGTGCTTATTACTATTCAGACGCAGATTTTGATAGTTATGGAAATAATGAATACCCTGGAATCTATTCTTGTGATTTTATTTGGGACATGGTTACAAATAATTCCGATTGTAATGATGCAAATCCTTCTATAAATCCATCTGTAACTGAAACATGTAATGGTGTTGATGATAATTGTGATGGCAATGTGGATGAAGGTTCTATTTTAGCCTGGTATGCTGATTTTGATTTTGATAATTACGGACACATACATGCTGTACCATTATATGCATGTACACAACCTTATGGATATGCGGATAATAATTTCGACTGTAATGATGAAAATGCATTTATTAATCCCGGAGCAATTGAAATTTGCAACATAATAGATGATAATTGTAATTACGATGTTGATGAAGGATACATTATATCATGGTGGATTGACTATGACGGCGATGGTTTTGGCAACAACACAAGTGTAAATATTACTACCTGCGATCCGCCAAGTAATTATGCAGATAATAATTTTGATTGTCATGATTCAATAAATGCAATTAACCCATCGATGACGGAATTTTGTAATTTACTGGATGATGATTGTAACTCCTTAATTGATGATATAGATCCATTGTATTTGCCAAACTGGTATGAAGATTTAGATGGTGATGGTTACGGCTCAAACTTTATTTCCAACTCTTGCTTAGGCCCCTTGGGTTCTGTTAATCAGGGTGATGATTGTGATGATGCTAATACAGAAATTCATCCAGGCATATATGAAACCTGTAATTTTATTGATGATAATTGCAATGGTTTAGTTGATGACGGAATTCCATTTGTGGAGTATTATTATGATCTGGATTTTGATGGGTACGGAAGGCCAGATTCCTCCGTATCTTTTTGCGATGAGGCATTAGCGAATTCATTTGGTTTTATTGTAACATCCGGAGACTGTGCTGATAATAACCCTGGAATTAACCCGGGAATTGAAGAGGTATGTAATATAATTGATGATGATTGTAATGGAGATGTTGATGATGGGATAGATGCCTTTGATTGGTTCGCTGATATTGATCATGATGGCTTTGGCAATTTTGCTATTCCAGCAGATCCGCCAACAACTTGTTATTATCCTATTGATACATCTTATGATAGATGGGTACTTGATAATACAGATTGCATGGACGAAAGTTTTTTTGCTCACCCGGAGGGGATTGAATGGTGCGATGGTCAGGATAATGACTGTGATGGGATGATTGATGAAACTTTGGGCTACTTCATTGTTTACGCCGATGATGATTTTGACGGTTATGGAAATGACAGTATAACATGGACAGATTGTATCAATTTTCCTGCACCTGGAAACTGGTCAAACTATGGCGGTGATTGCGATGATACAAATCCGGAGATTCCCTCATTGTATGTACCATCTGAAATATGCAATGGCATTGATGATAACTGTAATGGAATAATTGATGAAGGATTTCCAATCCTAACTTATTATGCGGATTTTGATTATGACTATTATGGGAATCCAAATGATTCAATTATTACCTGTGAGCCACTCTCCAATTATGTTGATAATAACTTAGATTGTAATGATAGTGATTACAATGTCAATCCTGCTCAATATGAAATTTGTAATTCTATAGATGACAACTGCAATGGGATACTTGATGAAGAAACAGTACTAGTTTCAGTTACTACTTTATACGGAACAGATCTATGTGTGCAGCCCAAAATAAAGCTATCCGCTACAAAATATACAGGCTATTCCTATCAATGGTATAGAAATAACAATAAAATAATTTCCGCTACATCAAGTAATTATAATGCTAAAAAAATAGGTAACTATACTGTAAGAATTAAATCTCCATCCGGATGTTCTGGAACTTCAAATGAGATTATGGTAACGAAAGCTTGCAAACTTTCTAATGCAGAAAATGGTTCATTGCAGTTATTGGTTTACCCGAATCCAACAACAAGAGAATTTACAGTCTATCTAACCTCTGATACTTATGATCAAGAGTGTACAATGAAAATTTATAATATTATGGGGGAAATTATTCATGAACAAAAGATTTTGTTCATGAATAATGAAATAAATGAACAAGTTAGCTTGAATCAAAACGCAACAATGGGGTTGTATACAATAAAAATTACGTTAAATGATAGGGAAGTAAGCACACCCCTCATAGTTACAAATTAGTGCTGCTCAGGCAGCAGTAAAAAACCATTTACAAAGGAATAGAGGTTTTTTTGGCGCAAGTGAAATCATGCCCCACTTGCAAGTTCTCCAACTCTTTGGATGAGTTGTTGTAAAATCATTGCATTCAATTCAGTAGCTGAAATATATACATTCACACTGCCTTTATCTTCCAATAGTACAGCAGGCAGATCGATTTTAATAGTGGGAAATTTTTTTTCAAACTCATCTTTGTGCAGAAACTCAGATGCAATAGGTAATTCTTTTATGAAGGTTTCCCATTCTTTTTTCATAGAGAATGTATTGAAAGTAATGGCACAAAGTTGACACGGATACGTTTCAGGGCTGAAAATTTTATGTAAAAAATCAGAAACAGTGCTTTTTGTATCCGCATTGGCATTATAAACAAAAACAAGTTTTTTCATATACAAAAAAATCAAAAGTACGCCACAACTTACTGGTTCATTATTTTTTTTTTAAACCGAGGTTGAACCAGCAAAAGCATTTAACCTCACTCTTAAGAGTCAATAAAAGATTCTACAAAAACTCCGGCGGATTTATCATCCTGAAATGCCCGTTAAGTTTAGCCTTATCTCGGATTTCTGCAACTTGTTTCACACTTGGCAGAACTCTTTTTATGTGCTCGATGATAAGTTTCTGCCTGGAAGTTTCCCGCGGGTGGCGCAGCAGTTCAAATTCTTCCAGCAAGTTAAATCCTACATAATGAGCCAGTTTGAAAGATTGAAAAGTAAATCCTTCTTTTACTACATCTTCTTTGATGTCCAATAGCCTGAAAAGCTCCAAGGCAAGTTTTTCCAGTTCATGCCTTGTTTTGCTGTGTTGATCTTCAATATTTTCAACCACACTCACCACTGCCCCACTGTAAAGTTTCTCAGGAATTTCTTTTACAACCTCAAGCACCCTTATAACCTGTAATCCTTCCACATTTATGTCCATCTCTCCCTCCTCATAGGTTTTCACAATTGCATTTACCCGCATTTCTGTACCGTACTCCAATATCTCATTTTTATCCACCACCGGAATAGCAAAAGTTTTTGTATCATCTAGGCATTCTTTGATGAGTTGTTTATATCTCGGTTCAAAAATGTGCAGGTTTATTTTTTCTCCGGGAAAAGCCACCAATCCTAAAGGAAATATTGGAATAAATTTTTGCATCCTGTCCTGCAAGTATACAAACATATTTTTTTCCTGAAAATGACAATTACCCCCAAGAATTTCATGGACTTATTTTTATTATTTTCAATGAGGTGATATTTTTGTGCTGTAAATACCACCAGGAATGGTTTTTGCCAAAAGCCTGGCACTAAAACAACTCAATCCAAGGAAAAATAGTCTACATTTTGATGCTGTGATAAAAAGTACCGTTTTAATATCATCTTTCATTCTTTCTGTGTTTTGTTGCTCTGCTCAAAATATTGAGCCTTGGTGGATAAGCAACCCGCCTGTCGATTCAGCCTCTTTAAAGAGAACCCTTATTGCAGACAGCCTCCTTAACTATGCTCATACGTTTGAAGGCGTTCCCTACGTTTGGGGTGGAAATTCTCCTGACAGTGGTTTTGATTGCAGCGGATTTGTATGTTATGTCTATAAAAAATTTGATATTCAACTGCCCAGGACTTCTGGTTTGCAGTTTAATGCCGGAACACCAGTAC
>JBJXHH010000010.1:0-2503 GCA_046160675.1 Chitinophagales bacterium | reverse complement strand
GAGCCCGGGATCTGTTTCCGAACCTTCTTCTGAAGCTATGCTGAAAATATATCGCCCATCTGTTTTGTCAATTTTTGCAGACACTTCTTTTTCACCGAAATACCCTTCATCAACCAAGAATTTTCCAAGCCTGGTGGCTTCTTGTTCGGTTATGTTTGATGTATAAAAAAGTTCGCCGTTGTTAAAGAGGAGTTTTTTACCATGGCTTGCACAGGAAGACAGGGTAATAAAGAAGAGGCTCAAAAGGAGGAAGGGGGTCGTGTTTTTTATTTTTTTCATATAAACAATTACAAAATTGTACCCGGGATAGTTATATTAATAAAATTTTTTGCCCCGCATGCTCAACAATATCACCTGCTTTTAGTTTTGCCCGTTTTCGCAATTCTACTTCGCCATTCACTTTTACCTCGCTGTTTGTAATGATAATTCCAGCCTGGCCCCCCGTACCAGCCATGCCTGTTATTTTAAGCAAAGCCATCAGTTCTATGGTTTCGGTTTTGAGTTTGAATTGCATACGCAAATGTAATCAGTTGATTTGCTACAGCATTTATCTACAGTTTTATATAAACAGCGTTATTTCTGAAATGTTATCTTGAAATACAAAAGTAAAAACCCGAGCAAACAAATTATACCGTTGCACAATACAACAGGTAATAAAAGTGGATTATTAAATATTCCGTACAAGAGCCAGAGCAAGCTGCTGATAATGATAATTAATATAGTATAAATACTGAGGTCGCTTATACTTTTTGTTTTCCAGGCTTTATACACTTGCGGCATAAAAGTAATGCAGCTTAAAAAGGATGCGGATAACCCGATTACTTCTGAAAATTGCACTAGTGATAAAATACTTTTAACAAATGTACATGTTATGATTTTGAAATAACAGCATCATTGGTAAAAACAAAATAGCCGGAATTCATCCGGCTATTTTGTAAACATTCAACAGCTCATTAACCTGAAGGCCCCTGAAGTTTCAAAACAATTATTTATTTGATTCAGCGTAGTCTATCATACCCTGAAAATCTATAACCACCACAGGCTCATCACCTACCACCCATGCATCATGTCCGTGTGGGAGCAAGGAAACGTCACCGGGCTTACACTCAAGAAGAGTTCCGTCATCCATTTTTACTTTCAGGGTACCTGAAACATGATACTGAAAGTGAGGCGCTTCGCAGCTTTTTGTATTTACCAATGGTTGCACAGATGTTGACCAGCGCCAGCCGGGTTGAAATGTAGCTTTGCCAATTGAGCCCATGCCGATGTTAACTAGTTCCAGTTTTCCGAGCGGAAATTCCCGTACTTCATCAGGGGAGCTGAAACTTTTTAACTCTGCTTTTTCAGATTTTTCTGAATGAACATTTGTTTGCGGGGCAAACGTAAACGCCAGCATCATTGCTGTAAGAACGCCGGCGATAAAAAAAGAAATAGCTTTCATTTTAATTTGTTTAATTGTGATGAAATTGTTTACAGTGCAAATATGAGGTCAAGCTAAAGCCGAATCCTTGTAGATACTTCGGCAAAGTATGTATGAATTACAGTTTTTTGCGTAACTGCAGCGGGGTGAAACCGGTTTGCTTCTTTATAAAATGGCTGAAATGGCTCTGATCGTCGAAAGAAAGAACCTGTGCAATTTCCGTTACTGTTTTATCAGTTGAACGCAATAGAACCTTTGCTTCCAGCAACAACATGTCGTTAATAATTTCACGGGGTGGCTTGCCCGTGTTTTCCTTTATAACTTCAGCAAGATACTTGGGAGTGATGTGCATCATTTTTGCATATTCATTTACTGAACGAATGGAGAGAAAATTTTTTTCAACGAGGTGCCTGAACTGATTTGTAATTTTCAAGGAACGGGGAGCTGACTCGTGTAATTTTTTTGCATGAGGCCTGTACATATCCCGGATACGCAGCAGAAGGATATAGATATAATTTCTCAGGAGGTCTTCTTTCTCAGGTGAAAACCTCTCATATTCTGCAATTATATTTTTAAAAGTTTCCTGCAATAATGTACTTTCTTCATTTGTAATATTTATAATGTGTGGGGCTTCAAGATCAAAAAATGCAAATTCTTCCTTGAACTGACCTTTAAGCAGAGGCTGCATAAATTCTGTTTTGAAATGCAAACAGTATCCTGTGCAATTGCGCACATTTGAAGAGGCATATAAAAAGGATTCAGGAACGATTACAAGGTCATTCGGTTTCAGCCATTGATATCCTGCTCCCAAATGCACATCATGTACCCCGCTCATTAACAGATAAATAAGATTAAACTGCCTGCGTAATGCAGGGATGCCCTTTTCAGGGTCAACATCTTTATGCTTGTCCTCCAGGGTGCCGGGCATTAACATCATGTCAATATCATAAGTCCGTTTGTCCCTGTTCACCAGCTTTTCAAAAGCTGCAAGATTTTCTATAATGAGTATATCTTTTTTTGACATGACGACTGCGTCAGGCTAAGTTACTGATTTTCCTTGTTTTATGTGAATGATACAAGCCT
>JBJXHH010000009.1:0-32711 GCA_046160675.1 Chitinophagales bacterium | reverse complement strand
ACTGCAAGGGGAGAATATCACATCAACATGGATTTGAATTCATTCAACCTTGCTGAAGGAATGTATTTTGTAAAACTGAATGCAAGCGGGAAGAGCCTAACTGAGAGATTAATATTTACAAAATAATTTTTGTGTAAACTTCTTACAACCTCCGGGGAAAGCTCCGGAGGTTTTTTTTATTCCACTCAATAATCAAGCTGAGACATATTAGCATCTCCTTCTACTATAACGATGATGATAAAAAATTGCGGGCCTGCCTGCAATGACTTTCTGGTGATACATTACCCCTTCACCGCCTGCCTCGCATATAACTTCCAGAGTTTACCCTCCCTCACCCAAACCTCCAGCACCTTTAAATGAAACACAGAATCTTTCCCTTTGAAAGTTGCGCCAATGTCAGCAACAAATCGCACATGCGCCTGCTTGCCAGTTATCACCACCTGCATACTGTCTTCCATGTAGCTGTTATAATTAATGTAGCCGCTTTGCAGGTTTTCAATTACTTCATCCCGTGTCTCAACCCAACCATTACTGTGCCCGTAAGTAAGTTCGGCAGAAGTAAGCAAACGAATGCTGTCAGCATTACCGCTTACTAATACCTTATGAAATGACTCAACCGTTTGAATAAGTTTTTGTTCTGAGGATTGCGCATTTGTAAAAAGAAAGAAAAAACAAATCGGAATTAACACAAATTTTTTCATACTGGATTTTATTCAGCAAACTTAATTGAATTCTCATCTATGAAGAAAATCATCCTTCCCCTTCCTTAACTTCGCCCTCATAAAAAGCATTTATGCAAAAAGACTCCCGCATTTTTGACATCATAGAAAAAGAGTTGCGCCGCCAGACAGAAGGCATTGAACTCATCGCCAGCGAAAACTTTGTGAGCGAACAGGTAATGCAGGCCATGGGCTCGGTGCTGACGAACAAATATGCCGAAGGTTATCCCGGCAAGCGCTATTATGGCGGCTGCGAATTTGTTGACGAGGCCGAAACCCTTGCACAGGAACGGGCCAAACAGTTGTTCGGGGCAGACTACGCCAATGTGCAGCCCCACAGCGGTGCGCAGGCAAATGCCGCTGTTATGCTGGCTTGTATAAATCCCGGCGATAAGTTGCTCGGTTTCAACCTGAGCCATGGCGGCCATCTTACGCACGGCAGCCCTGTGAATTTTTCAGGAAAGATCTACCAGCCTGTTTTTTATTCTGTAGAAGAAGAAACAGGATTGATAGACATGAACAAGGTAGAAGAAATTGCAGCGAAAGAAAAACCGAAACTCATCATCGCCGGTGCAAGCGCCTATGCAAGAGATTGGGATTTTAAAAGATTCAGGGAGATAGCTGACAGTGTGGGTGCAATACTGATGGCAGACATTGCGCATCCTGCTGGCCTCATCGCCACAAAATTGTTGAGTGATCCGATGCCGCATTGTCATGTTGTTACCACTACTACACACAAAACACTGCGGGGTCCGAGGGGAGGCATGATCATGATCGGGAAAGACTTTGAGAACCCCTGGAAACAAACTACACCAAAGGGCGAAATAAAAATGATGAGCACATTGATTGACTCAGCCGTTTTCCCCGGCACACAAGGCGGTCCGCTGGAGCATGTCATCGCTGCAAAAGCAGTTGCCTTCGCCGAAGATCTTGACGGCAGTTACACAACCTATTGCAAACAAGTAATAGCCAATGCACAGGCCATGGCGAATGCATTTGTGAGCAAGGGTTATAAAATTATTTCAGGCGGAACTGATAATCATCTCATGCTCATTGATCTTAGGAATAAAAATATTTCAGGCAAGAAAGCCGAAAATATTTTGGGTGAAGCGCATATCACAGTAAATAAAAACATGGTTCCGTTTGATGATAAGTCGCCGTTTGTCACTTCCGGGATAAGAATAGGAACGCCCGCAGTAACTACTAGAGGGATGAAAGAAAACGACATGCTAATGATCGTTGATTGGATAGATGCCATCATCATGAACCAGGAAGACGCCACCTTGCGGGAGAAAATAAAAAGCGAAGTTCATACGTTTGCATCTGCGTTCAAATTGTTTAACTGGTAAAATCGTTTTGAAGTTTTTTTTCTGTGTAGATCAGCTGAAAATGCGTATACCTGAGCTAGAAATTTAAATTTTTCTAAATTTACAATTATGAAAAAATTAGTTTTATTCCTTTTCGTACACCTTGCTTTTCTTGAAGCATATTCTCAAAGCTGCGTAAGTGGCAATTGTGAAAAAGGTACCGGCACTTATGTATTTACTGACGGCGCAACGTATGCAGGTAAGTTCAAAAAGGGGCTCTATCATGGCAAGGGCGTATACACATTTGCCAACGGTGAAAGCTACACAGGTGATTTTAAAAAAGGGAATTACAATGGCCAGGGTATTTTTAAATATGCCGACGGCGGAATGTATAACGGAGGTTGGAAAAATAACGTAATACATGGCAAAGGGATAACCAACCATGCAAATGGTGATGTATACAACGGTGAGTTTGTAAGTGGCAAAAAAGAGGGCAAAGGAACTTATGTGTTTTCAAACAGAGTAGTGTACAAAGGTGAATGGAAGAATGATACGTATGATGGTGACGGAAATCTGGTGTTTGCAAACGGGGATAAATATGCAGGCAATTTTGTGAACGGCTTGTATGAGGGCCAAGGAGTTTTCACTTTCTCAACCGGCGATTCATATACAGGGGCATTTAAAGCAGGGAATTACAATGGAAAAGGTATATACAAATACAAGAACGGCGACAAGTACGAAGGCGAATTTAAAAACAATAAACGCAATGGTTACGGGGTATATTATTATAGTAATGGCATGCAGGATGCGGGTGTGTGGGAAAATGATGTATTGAAAAAAAATTAAAAAAACTCAGCCCTGTAAGGATATCTCACCTGGTATTGCTCAATTACCAGGTCCAGGATTTTTTCCCTCAGTTCATTCAGGTTTCGCCTTTCGGTGGCAGAAATAAATATAGCGTTTGAATTTGCTTTTGCCATCCAGGTGTTTTTGAGTTCATCCAGAATATTTTTCTTTACCTCTTCACTTAAATACTTATCAAAATTCCTTTTTTCATACAGGTCCATTTTGTTAAATATCATGATCACAGGTTTCTCGTCAGCCCCAATATCTTTTAATGTTTCCTGTACGGTTTTTATTTGATCTTCAAATGCAGGGTGTGATATATCAACAACATGCAGTAATACATCCGCCTCTCGTACTTCATCCAGCGTTGACTTAAAACTTTCAACCAGGTGATGCGGCAGCTTCCTGATAAACCCCACAGTATCACTCAGTAAAAAAGGGGTTCTTTCAAACACAACCTTCCTCACAGTTGTATCCAGCGTAGCGAATAATTTGTTCTCTGCAAATACTTCGCTTTTACTCAACACATTCATTAACGTTGATTTCCCAACGTTTGTATAACCTACTAATGCTACCCGTATCATCTCTCCCCTGTTCTTCCGTTGTGTTTCATTTTGCAGGGCGATCTTTTTGAGTTTTTCTTTCAGCAAAGAAATTTTTTGCTGCGCCATCCTCCTGTCCGTTTCAATTTCTTTTTCCCCCGATCCCCGCATACCGATACCCCCTTTTATCCTGTCTAAATGCGACCAAAGTCCTTTCAGTCGGGGAAGCATATATTGAGTTTGCGCAAGATCTACCTGGGTTTTTGCCTGCACAGTTTGTGCACGGGTTGAAAAAATATCCAGGATGAGCATACTGCGATCCAGAATTTTTACCCGCAGTTCAGTTTCAATATTGCGCAGTTGCGAAGGGGAAATTTCATCATCAAAGATCACCAGGTCAACTTCTTTCTCTTCCACAAATTGTTTTATTTCTTCCAGCTTTCCTTTCCCCACATAGGTTCTCACATCAGGTGTTTGCATCTTTTGGTAAAATTTTTCCAGTACAACAGCACCTGCAGTTTGTGTAAGAAATTCCAGTTCATCAAGGTATTCATTCAATTGTTCCACTGTTTGATGCTGTGTTACCAACCCGACAAGTATCGCTTTTTCTTTTTCGTTTGCTTTTAGTTCTATCATTCGTTTACCGGCAGATTTATAATTTTACCCTCCATCTGCCTTCTTGCAAAGATAGATGATGAATCAATTGTGTTGCGATACCTTGAACATAACAAAATAGATGCTGCAAAGTGGGATGCCTGCATTGACAAAGCGGTGAATGCAATCCCTTATGCTTATAGCTGGTATCTTGACATTGTAACAAACAAGAGCTGGGCTGCAATAGTGCTAGATGATTACAAGGCAGTTTTTCCCGTTCCCCTGAAGTCTTATGTCCTTTTCAAAAAAGTGTACCAGCCGTTTTTTGTTCAGCAACTCGGCCTGTTTGCGAGAGATAAAAAACATTTTTCTGCTTTACCGGATTGTTTGCTACTGCTTGAGCAGAAACAAAAAAAAATCTACCTGCACCTGAACACCCAAAATCATTTAGGAGATGCCTCAAAAAGAATTACGCATCATCTTGCCCTGCAAAGCGGGTATGAAACTCTGTATAAAAACTATGGCTCTACGGTGAAGAAAAATTTGAAGATGCTTAAGAATAAGGGTGTTCAAGTTTCTTCAGAAGTTACCATCCCGGAGTTTATTTCTTTTATAAAAAAACATGTTGGAGATAAAGTAAGTGAGCTGAAACAAAAAGATTTTAAAACACTTGAACAACTTGTGCGGGAATGTGTAAAGAGGGAAAAGGGATTTTTGCGCTGCACAAAAAACAAAGTCGGAGATATTCTTTCGACGGTATTTTTCTTACACTCCAATCATTTTCTTATTTACCTTGTTGCGGGTTCATCGCCTGAGGGGAGAAAACTACAGAGCATGACCTTCCTGCTTGACAGCATGATACAACACTATGCAAACACAAACACTACACTTGATTTTGAAGGCAGTATGATACCCGGTATTGCAAACTTTTATAAATCTTTTGGGGGAATGGAAATTTCTTATCCTGTATTAAAATAAATTTCCCGCAGATTTCGCTGATGTTCGCAGATGATGTTTCTGCGTCTTTCTGCGAAATCTGCGGGAGAAAACTTTTTTAAAACTTAAACCCTAACTTCCCGAACACAAATGTTCCGTTAAAGCCCATCTGCACTGCATCCCAGGCGCCCCCGGTTTCTGTTTCGTAAGGATCTTGGGGTGTAGGATAAGTGTTCAACAAGTTGCTTGCACCAATAGTTAAGTGCGCATTATTTGTAATATCATACCCCACACTCAGGTCAACTGATGGCATGGCTTCGTAAGTATATTCATTACCGCTGTAATTAATGAAAGTGAGTTCGCCAAAATAATTCAGGCGTAAATTCAAATTCAATTTATCTGTTGCATACTCAGCAGTTAAATTCATTTTCATTGGCGGTGCACTTGCCAGCAAGAAGTATCTTTCCCTGTCGCTGAAATAACTTTGTTCTTTTCCTTCCAGCAGTTCATTTGTAAATACACTGTCAATACTCATGCTGTTAAAATTTCCTGCATACGTAAATGTCAGAGTATTTTCCTGCATGTATATCCGGTAAGAAAGAATTGCATCCAATCCTGTAGTGGTGGTACTCACGGCATTGGTGAAGAACTGCGCATAAGTTACACCCAGCGCAGCAAGCTCATCACCAATCACATCATCATCAGTACCGAAACCATCCGTCAATACGATCCTGTCATCAATAGCTACATAATATGCATCAACAGTAAGAGATAAACCTACAGCAGGTTTTGCCGTAAATCCGAAACTGGCGTTCACACTTTCTTCCTGTTTCAATGCAGGGATGCCGAGCAATCTTGCAACCACACTTTTATTATCTGCTATCACCTGGTCAAATATTTCTCCTCCCTCCACAGTTGTGAAAGTTGAACTGAAATAAATTTGCGCAAGGCTCGGTGCACGGAAACCTGTGCTTGCACTTGCCCGTAAAGCAAACTTATCACTGATTGCTAATCTTGCAGCAACCTTTCCATTTAAGGTATTTCCGAAGTCAGAATATTCTTCATATCGCCCTGCAATACTCATAGAGAACATATCAGAAAAGTCTGCTTCCAGGTCAATGTATGCGCCGAGGTTCGTTCTGTATTCATCTGTCTCATCGCCCGGCTGAAAGCCCGGGAATCCTTGTGATCCGCCCGGCCTGGCTACTGTATCTAAACCAATAAATTCACCAGTTTCTTCATCAAACAAAGAATCAATCAACACCCCGCCGTAATTAAACCAGCTTCCCTGTTCCCCTGCAAATATCTGGTAGTTATCCACCCTGTATTGTATACCGTAAGCTACGTTTAGCCCATTCATCACATCGCTAAAAAATCTCGTGAAGTCAAGGCTGGTTGTATTTTGAGCAAGAGAAAATCCACCATCGTCAAATTCTGTAGGAGATAACTCCACTAATGATGCGTTCAGTGTTTCTCTTCCGTAATAATGCATTTTATTACTGCCGAATGTGTTATTGAAGTCAACATTCCAGTTTTTGATATCACCTCTTACACCAAGTGAAACAGATTTGTCTACCACATTTGATGCGATGATGGGATCAAAACCATCGGGATAAATATCTGTTACATTTCTTGGTGATGTTGCATCCCGGTGATAAGCATAGGCTTCAACATCCCGGAAATTATATCCGCCGAAAGCATACAGGTGTGTGTTATCATTCAGCGGGTATTGCATGTTGAACCAACCTGTAAGGTCAGTTACTTCTGCATCACCAAAGAAATTCCGCACATCAATATTGTCAGGAAAATCGCCGGTAAACTCCGCCCTGTTCGTATGCCCACGATAATGATAATCAGCAGTAACATTTATAAATCCTCCGTCGCCAATGGGGAAACCATAGTTGCCGTTCAGTTGCAGGTTTTTTCCATCTAAAGAAGGGCCGTCAAAATTATACTGTGCAAGATGCGCCCCAGTGTTCACATTGCCACTGAACTCATTCACATCATTTTTCAAAACAATATTTACCACACCGGCAATGGCATCTGAACCATACTGCGCAGAAGCGCCGTCCCTTAAAATTTCTATGCGTTCTATGGAAGCAGCAGGAATGGTATTCAGGTCAGTTCCGGTATTTCCCCTTCCCCGGTTTCCGAAAATGTTTATGAGTGAAGACTGGTGCCTGCGTTTTCCGTTTATGAGAACTAATGTTTGATCGGGTCCGAGGCCTCTCAACGTTGCAGGGTCAATATGATCTGCGCCATCACTTCCGCTTTGCCTTGTACTGTTAAACGAAGGAGCTGCATACTGCAAAACCTGGTTTATATCCAGTTGCCCCTGCGCATTGGTTACCGCGGTAATGTCAATCACATCTACCGGCACCATGCTTTCTGTTGCGCTGCGGTTTATACTTCTTGTACCTACCACTTCCACCCCGCCTAGGTTATACGTTTGTTCATTCAGCATCACATTCACAGTGCCGCCTCCGCTTATCATTCTTTCTTCGGGAGCATACCCAACATAGGTGTACACAATGGTGGGGGTGGCGCCATTACAGGTAATGTTATAGTTTCCATTAATGTCAGTAATGGTTCCGTTTGTGGTACCTTTTTCCACTATGGCTACGCCGGGAATACTGGTACCATCGGCATCAGTAACTGTTCCGGAAACGGTGGTTTGCGCCTGCACAAAAACGGGAATGAGAAGGATGAGTAAAGTGTAAATGTTCTTTCGCATAAAATTGTTTGGTTTAGGATAGCAATATTAGGCAAAGGATGGATGATTTAAAATGAGTTGATAACAGGGGGAGGGTGGAAAGGGTGGGTTTTTGTTTCCCCTGCCTGCTCAAGGTGGCTGAATGAAAATGTTTCCCCTGCCTGCGCAGGCAGGCGCAGATTGCGCTGATATTAGCAGAATGAGTGGAAGGGTTGTTGATGGGAGGGGAAATGGGATGGTGAGATTACTTCACTGCGCTCGCTATGACTTGCTGGGGTTGTTTACAGATAAAAAAACCCAAGAACGTCATTGCTAGGAGGAACGACGAAGCAATCTCTGAAATCAATCACTCAATTGAGATTGCTTCAAAACATGGTTTCATTGATTTTTTAAGGGTATGTTTTTCTTGCCTGCTGTGCTGCAGGCTTCTTCACTGCAAGCAGGCGCAATGACTACCCGCCTTGTTATTATATATAAACGACCCATGTAGTCATTGCGAAACTTTATGCAACTGAAAATAAATACTGTAATAAAGTTGAAGCAATCTGAGGGTAAAGGTTCCTTGCTTAGGAAATCAACGAAGGCGTAGACATATATTTATAAATAACAAATCTTTTTCGCTGCAAGCGAATAGCCAAGACATCCTCGCAAGATGCAAGAGGGGGTGGAAAATTAAAATTTCGGCTCTTTTACCCATCTATATAACTTATTATTTATAATATGCCTTATTTCATCATTTGTTAGAGCTTTACCCCCTGGTTTATTTCCAACTACTAATGTGTGTGGGTAAAACATAGCTTCAAAGTCAGGGTCATGATCAACGTCTGCATTTATATCATTCCCTCTAATTGTGGATATATCTACTTCAAGTATACCTACTTTTTCGGATCGATTGCCTAAACTCTTATTAAGATTTGTAAGGATTTCTAAATGACATGAAAGTCCACTACTATCTGACAAAAAACCTATTTTAGGAACTAGCCCATCCTTTTTATATTGTTCTTGCTTGAGAGCTAAGCGCCAGATCTTCTGCCGATCTGGAATCTTCCTAATTTTAAGAAAATAAAACTCACATATTGCCCTTATAACTAAGCCCAAGTAGTTTCGCCACCAAAAAATTGGAATCGGCTGGATAGTTTTCAGTTTTTGAAGTCTTTCCATCATAGGAATAATATTCTACAAACTTGTCATTAAAATATTTCTTAATTTGAATTTCCTTATTTGAAATTGTTAACTCTAAGTTGATAGCTCCATCGCTTGAAGGAGTTGAAGATATTTCTTCAATATTTAAGTTATTATGTAAAGAAGCTATTTGCTCAACTAAAATCTCAAAAAACATAACTTGTTCTTTACTAAATCTATTGGCTTTATATCCATCCCATCTATCTTCATATGATAAATACTTCTTCAATTGCTTTTTTACATCTTCAAATTTATTCATATATTGAAGGTGCAAAATTGTTTCTTGAGAAAATAGATCTGTAATAGTTATTCCAGCTGGCTCTGAATTCTGTGTACTTTGAATAGTTCGACAATTAGAAATAGATGGTTTTATTGCATTAAGCGGCTTTAATAAAAAAAAACTATCATCATTGAGTGTAATTTGAATGTCCGTCATATATATTATTTATTCATGATATCTCTTACTTTATCAGTAATTACATTTTCAAAAATTTGATTGGATTCAACATAAATGTCATTAAAGAAGTTCTCAATTAATGTAGTATCTTCTATTTGAAACCTAAGTAAGGTCTGTAATTCGAATGAGTATTTATCATCGTTGATCCTCCCAGACAACTTAACTTGCTTGTTATACTCATCTTTTCCGGGTACGCCTTTTCCATAGTTTATATCGATTGGGTAAATACTTCCTTTATACCATTTCGGTACTATCTCCCCTTCACAATTTATATAGTCTTGAAATAAAAAATTATCATTTAGCACTACATCCAATCTATCAATTGTATTTAAGGATAGCCCATTAATAGAGTTAAACAGATTAGTTTCTTTTAAATAATTCACACCTGAATGAAAAAAAGTAAAAAAATCATCCTTCCCTTTATAATTACCTATAGCATTCATGACAAAAACTTGGGGTGAAACCTGAATTAGTTTATCTCCGGTTTCATTCATACACCTTATATATTTTGTATTAATCGTTTTTTGGGGGGGGGAGAGGTTATAAATCTCATTTGGCAGTGTGATATTATCATATCCATTACTTTTCAAAATTTGAACTAAATCAAGTTGATCATTACTTGAAGCTGGTTCAATCAAAAAAAACTCAACATAAATTTCGGCAAGAATGGGATTTTTATAACTCATAGTGTAATTACAAAATTAAGTTTTTTATTTACAAATTCGGCCTTACTCTCATTTCGCAAAGATGCAACAACCTTATAAATGTTGCTCAATCATTCCTCACCCCCTCACCTCCCTCAGCACATTATTCTCAATTTTCAGTTTTTCAATTTCTTTTTCCAGCAGCGCAATTTTTTCATCAGCAGTATTCGGAGCATGCGCAAATTCCGGGGGGAGCAGGGCGGAAATGTCCGCAAAAAAATTATACTGCAGCACATGGCAAATATCCCAGAGGGTGGCGGTTTGCATAGTAGGTTTTTTAAAGTAGCCGGACACGGTGCTGCGCCTCACCTGCTGATGGCGGGCCCAGGCTCCTTTATATGTACGTTTTTGTTTGGCGTAGGCTTGCAGCATGCTGCCAATGTGCGGACTTTCTGTTTTTTCCATCTTCAAAAATATAAAATTTCATCGTTTCAACGAAATATATTCATGTTTTAGTAAATATAATTCATTATTCAAGCAATATAATTTCTTATTCTAACAACTTTTGTTGCCATATTATAGAATAGTATTAATCATTTTGCTAACAGTTTTCTCCAAAATAAAAAAAACTGCATACCCGGAGGCATGCAGTTCAATCCCTGGACGACATCAAAAAGAGTTTATGGCTGCGGTTGTTCAGTAGAGCCCCCCTGCCCTGCAAAACGGGTTTTCAGCACATCATAAGCCGCCTGGTAGCCCGCAAGGCCCAGTGCTGCGCCTGCTTCTATGTATTTATACAGCCCCAGTGCGCCGGCAAAAGACTCATGCGCTGCCAGCCGCTTGGTGTCTGATATCATGAGGGTTAGTTGCTGGAGCATACCGGAATACAGACCCTCCATTTGTTCAAAGAGGCTGATGTCGGTGGTGAGGTTCGTCACTATCAATTGCATGGTGGGCGGCAGGGAGGCGTTGAGTATTTGCCCCTGGGTGAGTGCGTCTTTTGCAAATACCAGGTTTTCTTCCTGCAGGCCGAAAAGGCTTTCCCGCTCTTCGGGGGTGAGGGCCTGTGCATGGGGTTGCAGTTTGGTTTGCGCATCAGTAAGGCTACTATTAATAGCCGCAATGTCGCCGGCGCTAAGTGTAGTGTTGATGCGATTTACGTTAGGATTAGCCATATACTGTTTGTTTTAATTGTGAAATGAATTTGATATCAAAAACAAAATTATTTTGGATTTTTTGTTTTGTCAATCACCATTAGTGGTGATTTTGAGGGGGGATTTCAAGTAATAAAATAAATGCTAAGTTTGCTACAACTAATACCATAATCATATGGCAAGGATAATAAGTGCTACTACAGTAAATACAGATACATATTATGATTTTAATAGGGTGTACGTCGATGGTTATAAAGTAAATATTGATGAGGGAGAATTTTTCGATGCAACATTTGAGTTTCCAAACACCACCGACATTTTAGTGGGTTTGGTTTCAATTCCTCACCCCGCACCAGCCTTAGCTGGGTGGAGGCCCGAAATTGTCCTTAGGAATGATCGTGTGAAAAAGCATAAACGTAATTATAGATTTCCCAATGATGATATATTAGTGAGTGTACATCATAAGCAAAGTGGGTTATGGTATCATGGGAGCCCAAAGTATGTTAATTTGCCAAGTCACAATAATGAAATTACATTAGATTTTGATATTCCTGCATTAGGCATAGGGATCAGGTTTTATATGAAGTGGATACATGCATAACTCATTTTTATCCTCTCATCCTCTCCGCAGAGAAGCTCCGTAAGGCACGAAAAATGCAAACACAGCTTGCTTTTCAGGTGAAGCTGTTGGGAAAAAATGGGGTTTTTTCAGCGTCATCTGCAGGGGAAAAAAGTTTCCCGCAGATGACGCTTATGGGCGTTTTTTTCTGCCGTCCTTGTTGGTCTCCCTACCAACAAATTATAGATTGATTTAAAGTATTCGTTGGCCGGGAAACCAACGGAGGCGGAGACATATATATTTACAAATAACAAATCTTTTTCGCTGCAAGCGAATAGCCAAGACATCCTCGCAAGATGCAAGGACGAGAGGGGGTAGGGAGGTAACGACGAAGCAATCTCCCGAAATCAGACTATAAATTGAGATTGCTTCGCTGCGCTCGCAATGACTACCACCTTTCTTCCTCTACTTACGAAAAGAAATTTTTCAAACCACCTACTTCCCTTCCAGTTTTTTCACCGCCTGTTTTGATGAAGGCATGTCAGGGTTTATGCTCAGTGCTTTTTTGTAGGCAGCAAGCGCCGCTTCGTTGTTGCCGCTGAGCAGTAAAGCTTCGCCGTAGCTGTCCCAGCAGTTGGCAATGCCGGGAAAAAGTTTTGTGTTGAGTGTAAAAATTTCCAGGGCTTCAGGCAGTTCGTCGTTTTGCAGCAGTTCGTACCCCAGGGCGTTTAGGATAAAATCTTTCGGTTCGCCGGGGAAAAAATCTGCGGTTAAGGATTCAAAATCTTTTTCCAGTTGCTGTATCCCTTTTTCTTTATACGTTTCGTACAGTTGCAGTTTTACGGGAAGTGCAGCAGGAGCAGGGGCAGTGCCTTTTATCATGTTTACAATTCCCGCAGAAATTTTTTCAGCCACGGGTTCATCCATGTTTGCCAGCACAACCACACTAATTTTTTCATGCAGCATTTCCATATGCACCGTGTTGGCGCCGTTCATGCCGCCCGCCATGCCCACTGCTTTTAATTTTTGTGCATACAGGGGTTCCATCTCCCGGAAATAGGGAAACGGTTTTTTCATTTCGGCTGTCAGCAGCATTTCGCCGTGATAATAATTCCTGTAGAAGGTTAAAATATCTGCTGCAGTGGCCCAGAAGCCGCCATCGCTTTTCGGTTCGGTAATGAAAGGAAGATTGTTTTCAACTCCGCTTATTGTTTTCAGGTACCCCACAGACCTGCCGGGCACCCGGTCAATATTTTCAGTGAACGTTTGTTGCAGGTTCAGTTTTTTTATGATCCTCTCATTTACATTCTCTGCATAACTTTTCCCTGTAATTTTTTCAATTATTGCGCCCAGAAGAATATAGCCTGCGTTAGAATATTGTTGTTCGTTTCCGGGCGGGAAGTCGAGTTCCTGCTGTTTCAGCAATTCAGTAATGCCGCTAATGTTCTTTTTTTCATAGGGCATGTTGAAATACATCGGCCCGTGATAATCTCCAAAACCCGAGCGGTGGGTAAGAAGTTGTTCCACTGTGATATTTTTTGCAAGCGGTTGTTTAAATCCTGAAAGGAGATCCGTCATCTTATCATCAACTTTCAGTTTGCCCTCATTGATCAGTTGCAGGATCACCACCTGGGTAAATGATTTATTCATACTGCCGATAAGAAATTTTGTATTGAGTGTAACAGGGATGTTCTTCTCCCTGTCGGCCAAACCAAAAGGTTTATGATACACAGGCTTGCCATCAAAAGCAATAAGTACAACTCCGGAAAAAATATCTAGCGCAGTATACTGTTTTACATATTCGTCAACCCGGGCAGATAAGCCGGAAGTATCCGGGAGAGCTTGCGCAAGAATTTGTTTACCGGGAGAGGTTAAAAAAATGATGGCAAGGAAAACAGGGAGACGGAAAATATAAAACTTCAGTTTCATAATGTTTTTTATTTGTTTACAGATGTGTTTTATTTCAGTACAAATAAATGCTGTAACACTTGCAATCTGATATTATTTAACCCTTCTTAAGAAGATTTAAAATATTCAATAGGTTTATAACCGGGATATTGTTGCCCATGAGAAAATT
The DNA here is from genome assembly GCA_046160675.1 of Chitinophagales bacterium. Taxonomy (GTDB): domain Bacteria; phylum Bacteroidota; class Bacteroidia; order Chitinophagales; family BACL12; genus JACMJP01. The sequence continues at coordinate 18,981 of JBJXHH010000009.1, read as the reverse complement.
GTTTTACGCTTTTTACACTTTACATTTGTACACCAAAAAAAACCAATGCACAAAGACATCAAAGCATATAACAATGCACAGACCGCCGCAGACAAAAAAATATGCAATTTGCTTGCAGAAGAAATAGATAAGCATTTGCCCGAAGCTGCAAGTAAAGTATGGCATGCGCATCCCGTTTGGTTCCTGGATGAAAACCCTGTTGTTGGGTATAGTAAGCTGAAAGACTCTGTGCGCCTGCTGTTCTGGAGCGGGCAAAGTTTTGAGGAGGAGGGGTTACAAAAAGAAGGAAGTTTTAAAGCCGCCGATGCCCGCTACACATCAGTGGAGGAAGTGAACGTTAAAGACCTGAAACGCTGGCTCAAAAAAGCAAAAGACATCCAGTGGGATTATAAAAACATCGTAAAGCGAAAAGGTGTTTTGCTGCGGTTGAAATGATCACACCTTTTTTACTTCATTCTTCATTTCTTCTTCTCTCTTCTTTTTATAATATCCCTCTAAGTATTTCCTGTGGCGTTTTTTATACCAGTACATAAACCCTGCAACACAGGCTGTAAATACTGTGAGATAAATATAATTTCCATAAGCCTGCCCTTTGCTTGCCCGGGTAATAGCCATAATGATGGCTGCTGCGCTGGCTACCAGCCACATTACTTCAAATATTTTAAATATTCTCAACATCGCTGCTATCCGTTTTTGTTTCTACATTTATTTTACTGCCGCCCGGTTTCAGTATCTTATATCTTGTAAAGCGCTCATCTGCCTCCAGCCCCTGCCCGAAGATGGTATCCGTTGCGGTTTTAATGATCACTTGTTTATCAGTGAAGATGATATGTTTTCTTTCATCCCAGGTAAGTTCTTCTGTGTGCAGGGTTTCTTTTTTTTCATTCACCACCACAACGTTGTTTCTCACTACGGTTTTCAATTCTTTTTCATAGCGTACACCATAGTCAGCATCCAGCGTACTGGTTACTTGTAAACTTTCATTGTAAAAATCTGCATGCAAACCTTCTGTAAATTCAATGTAAGGGTTGTCAGTAGTATGCCTGTCAACTGCCGGAGCTTCTATTTTCACTCTTACGTTTCCGTCTTCGCTGTAATACAGTGTGATGTCTTTTCCGTGTTCAACATCCCGCTCGGCATATTGTGTTGCTGCATTCACATCATCCATGCTGTTTACACAAGAAGAAAACACAGCGGAAGCAAAAAGGAAAATGTAAAAAAATTTTACCTGCAGCATCTTACTACAAAGTTATATCTAATTAATTCTGCTGGCGCTTCTGAAACCATTGCAGGTCATTCAGGTTAAACCCTAACCCGAAGTTTACATAGGTTTCATTCAAATCAGCATTATAACCTCTAAACCCGAGATTGGCTGAAAGGTTCAGTCTTGAAATACCCACGGGCAAACCGGTTCCGGCTGTAATGCCGAAGTCTGAAAGCTGTGTGTTATTGATAACAAGTTGGCTTTTGCCTGCATAAGCCCCGAAGCGGTAAGTAATAAGTCTCTTGTCTTTTTTATTTCTTGGTGGAATTATCTCTGTACCGAGTTTTACACGGTAACTGTTCTGCAGTGAATCAGAATATTGAAAGCCTTCAAAATTACTCCATAGAGCTGTGGTGAATTCTGCGCCCACGGAAAACTTTGTTCGCTTATCATCCAGTGTTTTGTAATTGTTAAAAGAAAGCCCGAGGTTGAATTGTGAAGGAATTAGGATGGTGGCCGAGGTGTCATTTTCAATTAAAAGTGTATCTGTGATTGATTCAACATCCCCCAATTTCAATATCGTAAACCAACTTACGGATTGTGTTCCGTTCACCGCCAGTTGCGGACTAAAGGATGCCCCGAAGTTGAGTGTATAAAGTGTGTCAGATTTTTTTTCATCCTTTGTCCCCAGGTCGTATTTTCCAAAAGTAGTTTGATAAGTAATACCTGCAGAAAATAATCCACCGCCAATTTCAGTATCTCTTACATATTTTGTGCTGTAACTGTTTGATGTTTCTGGAAAAGAAGCAACGGTAATGTTCTCTAAACTACCAAACAAATAGCCGATGTTTATTCCTGCGCCGATGGAATTATGAAAATTGCCCTGACGTAAAGTGTCTTTTCCAAATTTGTAGTTATATGCTCCACCTATATAAAACTGATTCAATTGTCCTGTACCCCGGTAATTTGTTGTTTGCAGCCCTATGAGTGTATCAATAAGATCTGATGAATCCTGTTCAATATTGTATTGAAAGCCGCTGAAGGGAATGAGTCCGGTACTAAACCCTACATCATGTCTTGTTTTTTTATTATTCGGTGAAAACCCCAAAGCAAAATAAGAAAGATTTGCATCGCCTGAAGTAAACTGCTCAGTGCTGGTTTGCAGTGTTAGGAAGTTTGCGTATAAACCCACATCAAAAACTGTTTTTGAAAGATAGCTGTACGTTGCGGGGTTATTGAACTGGATATTATTATAAAGTAACCCTTCGCCAAACTGTGCAACGCTTAATCCTGCCATGCCATTACTTCCTGTAAAAGTTGTAGGAAAGATATTTCCTAATCCAATGCGGGAATAAGGAGAGTTTACCTGTGCATGCAAAAGAGGGAAACAAAGATAAAAAGTTGCTAAAAAAAATATTCTCAGGAAAAACTGTTGCATTAATTGTTCTTAAGGTTGTGATCTAATATTACATGCAGCCCGTGCAGCACTAAATTTGGGAGGGCAAATATCCTGCTTTTCAGGTGGTTTTCAAAAAAAGGTGCATCTCCCCCGGTTAAAACAACCTGCAAGTTACCGTAGCTCTCCTTGTATTTATTTATCGCCCCTTCCACCTCCAGCAAGGCCCCTATCCCTACACCTGACAGGATTGAATGATGTGTAGAATCGCCTATTATAGATATGTTTCCATGTTTCAGCATGTCAGCATTTAACAACGGCAACTTACCTGTATAATTATGCAGGGCTTTAAAACGCATGTTCAGCCCGGGTGAAATTGCCCCGCCTAAATACACCCCTTCGGCGCTTACAAAGTCATATTTAATGCAGGTTCCTGCATCAATGGCAAGCACATGTTCTCCGGGGAATTTTTTCCAGGCTCCCACTGCACAGGCAAGCCTGTCTTTTCCTAAGGTAAGCGGTGTTTCGTAATTATTTAGTATCGGCAGCGGAGTTTCATGATCAAGGATAATGGTGTTGAATTTTGCTTTTAGGAATTTTTCAAAATCAACTGTATGATGAATTACACTTGCCAGTATGCAATCAGAAATTGGAAATTTCCCGCATATTTCAATTATTTTTTCATCACTTAATTTTTCGTCTGCGTAGGATGCAATGATCTCATCCCCGGAAAAAACGGCGTACTTCTGCAGGCTGTTGCCAAAATCAATTACCAGTTGCATAAAAAAATGAGTGGCGTAAAGATAGCCACTCATGAAATGAAGTTATATTTAAAACTCTTTTCTACTTTCCCTTAGTGAATTATGAATCCTTCACTTCACCTTTGCCTCGCTCTTTTGATCAGTGTAAGCAATCACAATATCCGCTTCGCTTTTCCATTCGGTAAAATAGATAATCATATCAGCATCATTTTTCCATTCACTGAAAAACCAGATGCCGCTGTCTTTTTTTGCATCGCTTTTCCATTCTGATTTAAATACTACTGCTTTTGCTTCTGCGGGGTTATCTGTTACATACACAATTTTATCTGCTTCGCTTTTCCATTGCGTAACATATACCACCTGTGCATCGGCAGTATAAAAGAAAAATACAAAGGCTGCAAAAACGAAAAATTTCAAATTTTTTTTCATCGTAAGTCCGAGTTTAGGTTTCCCGTGCTGCTTTAAGACAGCGGGATTAAAATTAGAGTTGTTCATCGTAAGCTACAAAACGCAAAAAGCTGCTGTTTTGTTATTTTACATTTTTATGATGTTCTCTTTGTCTATTTTCGTGCCAAAACCGCAATCATGGCAGAACTCCAGCAGTCATCTGAGATAAGTATTTCCATTCACTTTGACGAAAACAAAATACCAGCAAATATTACCTGGCAGGCAAGCAGCAGCACCAGCCCGGTACCCCAGCAAGCAAAGGCCTTCTTACTCTCCCTCTGGGACCCTACTTACAAGGAAACCCTCCGGATAGACCTGTGGACGAAAGACATGCAGATGGACGAAATGAATGCCTTTTTCTTTCAGAGTTTTCTTACCATGGCAGATGTTTATAAGCGCTCCAATAATGATGAGGCGATTGCGGAAGAAATCCGGGATTTCGCTTTCCGTTTTGGGGAGAAAACACAGGTGGTAAAAAGGAAGTAATTTTAACATGTGAAACTTCGCAAGATACTTTTCATCTTTTTTCGCATCCTTCTGTTTTTTATTTTTCTAGGCACAATACCTTACTATCTTACAATCATTTACAATTTTCCTGGACCTGAAAAATTCAGCGGAAATGCATGGTATAATCCTTATGAAAATCATTTGCCGGTAACTCAAAAAGTAAATTTACATACCCATGCAAAAGCCTATGGTGGTTTAACGTTCGGTGCGGATAGTGCTGACAGCATGGTGTCTGCCTACACACAAAAAGGATATAGTCTTGTGAGCATTTCTGATTACCATTCTATTGAACCAAAACAAGCTTCTCAAAAAAATTACCTCCCTGCTTATGAGCATGGTTACAATCTGTTCAAAATTCACTTCAATGTTTTCGGGGCGGAGAATGTAAATTTTTTTGATTACATGATCTATCTCAACACTTCACAGAAACAACAAATGATAAACATGCTGGCGGAAGACGGGAACATGATTTCACTTAATCATCCTGTAATGAGAAATGGATATTCACCCACCGAAATGAGAAAACTTTGCAATTACACTTTAATGGAGGTTTGGAATTTGTTTGGCACATCTGAAGAATACTGGGATGCGGCTTTGTCATCAGGGCATGTGGTGTTTTTGTTGGCAAATGACGATTCGCATTCACTTGAAAAAGGAAGTTTCAGAATGTGGAACAAAGTGTTGAGTTCCTCGGCAAACCCTGACTCCATATGCATTTCACTTAAGCAGGGGAAAAACTACGGTGTATGGAATCTCTGGGGCATTTACGGAACCATTCCTGAACTTGATTTTAATATCTATATGAAAACTGATACACTTTCATTCTTTTCATCAATAACTTTTGACAGCATTCATGTGATAGTTGATGATGGGAATATTCTATCAAAAAACAAGATAACAAATTCTGTTTCTTCTTTCATCCCTCAGCAATATTCTTATGCCCGTTTAAAATTGTTTGCAGAAAATTACCAGGTACTTTTTAATCCTGTGATTAGATACAACGGAGTAAATGTTCAGGAAGAATATGAAAAAACGCTGTCTGTAAACTGGTTTTTATCTGTTCTTTTTAAAGTGGGTGTTTTACTTTTCCATCTTATGCTTTGGTTTTTTTGGAGGAAACTGCGGGCATAATATCTTTACTTTGAGCTATGCACAAGATAAAGCCCGTTTATGTTCTAATCTTGCTTTCATTGCCGCTGTATCTTGGGCTGGGTTCTGTGCATTTGTTAGATTGGGATGAGATAAATTTTGCCGAATGTGCCCGTGAAATGATTGTTTCGGGGAATTACATTGTACCCCAAATTCAGTTTGAAGCTTTCTGGGAAAAGCCGCCGCTTTTCTTTTGGCTGCAAGTGCTGAGCATGAAAATTTTTGGTATAAATGAGTTTGCAGCAAGGTTCCCTAATGCTTTGTTCGGAACGCTTACTGCGATACTCTTATTTTTCACAGGAAAAAAATTAAACAGCAGCAGTTTCGGTTTCACCTGGGCTTTGCTTCATTTGGGATCTCTCCTTCCTTTTATGTATTTTAAATCCGGCATTATTGATCCGGTTTTTAATTTTTTTATTTTTTCTTCCTATTCTATTTTCATCATAAGCCTCCAAAAAAAATCAACGGGGTATTTGCCAATTATGATAGCGGGTGTTTTAAATGGGTTAGCTATTCTAACAAAGGGTCCGGTTGGTTTTTTAATTCCATTTCTTTCTATCCTGATTGGTGGTATGCTTTATAAAAAGAAGTTTTTCAGGCAATTGTTTATGTTTTCAATTTCAGCTGCGGGAGTTGCCTCTCTTTGGTTTGTGAGCTGGATTTTAACAAACGGATGGGACACTTTTCTTGATTTTATCAAATATCAATCAGCCCTTTTTTCTAGTCCTGTGGCTGGTCACCGGGGATTTTTCCTTTATCATTTTGTGGTCGTTTTCTTTGGTTGTTTTCCTGTTTCCATTTTTGCGTTACCTATTTTGTTTAACTGGAAAAAAAATCAATCCGGTTTCTATACTTCTTCCATGAAAATTCTATTCTGGGTAGTGATGGTTCTCTTCACTATTGTTTCAACAAAAATTATTCATTACTCCTCACTAGCTTATTTCCCACTTTCTTTTTTTGCCGCTACATATCTCATTGAAAAATTTCACTTGCATCAAAAGAAAAAAATATTCAGCAGGGCTTATCTTATTCTTGGCGCATTCTGGGCTTTGTGTATCCTCTCGGTAATTAGTTTTCCATTCTATAAAGAAAAAATACTTCCTTATATACATGATGTATTTGCTGTTTCGAATATGCAGGCGTCCACCTGGCAATTTACGCTTCTATCATTTTCAGCTTTCCTGGTTTTTATGGCGGGCACCGGATTGGGTTTTTATCTACTTACAAAAGAAAAAATTTCCGGTTTTGTGATTACACAAAGCATCACAATTTCCATCACTTTCTGCATACTGCAGTTCTCCATTTTGCCTAAAATAGAGGAGATTACCCAGGGTGGATTAATAACCGAAATTCAAAGACTCAGGCAGGAGGGTATTCCTGTAGTCATCTCTGGCATGAAGAGTTATGCCCCCTATTTTTACGGAAATATTGATGAAAGTTATAACACGGTTTCACCTCAAAACACCCGTCCTGTCTGCATAGTAACACGGATTAATAAGCCTCGCCCTGCTATGATTTCCCCTGCGGTTGAGCCTTATTCAAAGGGTGGTTTTGTTTATTACCTGTTAAGGTAAAAGAGGTAGGCAATATTCACCCGATAGTGCCGTTAAGCCTTATATTCATTAGTTTTGCACACTTTTTTGATAATGTTAAATAAGGCTGCCATTTCTGTTTTTTTATGCTGTTCTTTCTTTTTAAGCTTAAGGGCTTCCGGGCAGGAACATGAAATGGGCATATGGGGCGGCATCACACATTCCTTCGGGGACATCAACAGGACTCTCAGCAGCTTTCAGGATTATAACGGAGGGGGCGGATTTTTTTATAAGTACAATTTTAACCCAAGAGTAGGATGGTACATTGGTGCAAGTCTCGGAAGTACTGAGGGTTATGATAATACTTCTGAGGAAATCTACCAGCAAACCCGTAACCTTGACTATAAAACTTCAGTGAAAGAAATTTCAACCCGGATTGATTTCAACTTCTTCTCTTTTAACCGTACAAAACCCAAAGAATGGTTTACTCCCTATGTTTTCCTCGGTCTTAACGCTTATTATTTCAATCCTCAAGGTACTTATCAGGGTCAATGGATTGATCTGCAGCCATTGGGAACCGAGGGCCAGAATGTTATTCCAGAAAAAGACCCTTACAATCGCCTGCAAATAGGGGTGCCACTTGGAGGCGGACTTAAGTTTGCGCTAAGCGAGAATTGGGCTGTGGGGCTGGAAGGGAACTGGCATAAATTGTTCACAGATTATTTTGATGATGTGAGTACTGTGTATGTTGACCCTGCGCTGCTTTTAGCCGGTCCTGATGGGGATGTAGCCGCAGAAATGGCAGATAAAAGCACAGTTACGCTAGATATCCCCGCCCTGGGGGAAGCTGGCAGACAGAGGGGGGATACGCAGTATAACGATTCATATTTTTACGGAGGAATATTTATTTCATACACAATTGTGAACCTGAAATGCCCACCACCCTCGGCAAAGGGCTTCAGCAAAAGAAGGAAATAGCCTCGCCAATTAGATACCTTTGCAGCATGATCCAGCAAAACCAGCTCGATAAAAATAACATACCGCTACATATAGCCATTATCATGGATGGTAACGGGCGCTGGGCAAAGTTGCATGGAAAAGCAAGAGTGTACGGTCACCACCAGGGAGTTGAAAGTGTACGCAGTATGGTAGAAGCCTGCACAGAACTGGGCGTAAAATATCTTACGCTCTACGCATTTTCTACAGAGAATTGGAACCGCCCTGAAGAAGAAGTGAATGCTCTGATGGAATTACTTGTAAGAACTATCCGCAAAGAAACCCCTGAACTAAACAGTAAGAATGTTCGAATTCGCATGATTGGCGACGGACATGCCTTGCCTGAAATATGTGTGCAGGAGTTAGATGAAGCAATGAAAATAACTGCAAGTAACACCGGTTTGAATCTTGTACTTGCTTTGAGTTATAGCGGCAGGTGGGAGATAACCCAAGCAGCAAAACAGATAGCAGCAAAAGTGAAAGCAGGTACTTTACGGGTAGATGAGGTTGATGAAACAGTTTTTGCTGATCATCTCCACACAAAAAACATCCCAGACCCGGAACTGTTGATAAGAACCAGCGGTGAACACCGCATTAGCAATTATCTACTCTGGCAAACTGCTTACAGTGAATTTTATTTCACCAAAACAATGTGGCCTGACTTTGATAAACAGGAATTGATAAACGCCATTTTTGATTATCAGAACAGGGAAAGAAGATTTGGAAAGATTAGTGAACAACTGGAAACAAAAGAATGAAAACAATACGCAATTTATTTCTGATAGTCTTAGCGCTTATATCAGGGGTGGCTTATAGCCAGGTAGGTTTTGGTGCTGACAGCAATGCAGTAGATTATTCCAACCCCCAGAAATATGAAATTGCAGCGGTGCAGGTAACCGGAGTTACTTTTCTTGACCCGCAAAGCCTTATACAGCGTTCAGGTTTATTAGTGGGAATGCAAATTACTATGCCCGGGGATGTTACTGCAAGAGCAATACAAAACCTGTGGAAGATGCGCCTGTTTTCAAAAGTGGAAATTCAAATTGATAAAATTTTAGGAGACCAGGTTTGGCTTACTATTGCATTGGATGAATTACCCAGGATCTCAAAATACGGGCCTACAGGATTAACAAAAAGTGAAGAAGAAGATGTTGTTGAAAAGATAGGTTTTTTACGGGGAGCTCCTTACACCGATTACATTAAAAAAGACATTGAACTGAAGATAAAAGATTATTTTTCTGAGAAAGGATTTCTAAATACCCGTGTAAACATCTATTCAAAACCCGATACATCCGCCACAAATAGTGTAATTGTTTTTGTAGATGTGAACAAAGGGCCGAAAACAAAAATTGAAGTAATTAACTTCTACGGAAATGAAAATGTAAGCGATAGGATGTTGCGCAAATCAATGCGGGAAACAAAAGTGAAATCTCAGTTTAACCCAACATATAGCAACCCGGAAGATCCCATTACATCTGAAAATTTTACTCCGAAAGGTATTGTTCACATCCTTTCCAACCTGAGCGGTGCAAGCATCATGAACTTCCTGAGCGACAGGCTTCAAATCAGGTTGTTCAGTTCTTCGAAATATGATCCTGATACTTATCGTTCAGATAAGAACGGCCTTATTGCCCTCTATAATTCACTTGGCTACAGGGATGCAAGAATTATTGCCGATACAGTTTACAATGTGAGCGATGCGAACCTTGGAATTAATCTGCTCATCAGTGAAGGCAATAAATATTATTTCAGAAATATTTTCTGGAAAGGAAATTCAAAATACAGCAACGGGAAACTGGATTCTATGCTTGCTATCAATGAAGGCGATATTTATAATCAGGCCTTACTGGAACAAAAGCTTAGATATGACCCTGTGAATGGGGACATTACTTCATTATACATGGATGATGGATATTTATTTTTCTCTCTCGCACCGATTGAAAAAGCTGTTGTTGGCGACAGCATTGATCTTGAAATTCGGATTCGGGAAGGTGCGCAGGCAACCATAGATAAAATTCTTATTGCAGGAAACACAAAAACAAATGAACATGTAATCCGCCGGGAGTTAAGAACTTTGCCCGGTCAGAAATTCAGCAGGGCAAACCTCATACGTTCTCAACGGGAAATTGCAGCACTCGGTTATTTTGATGCAGAAAATATCGGGATGAATCCGGTTCCGCATCCTGAAACAGGAACGGTTGATATTGAATATACTGTAGTAGAAAAACCTTCTGACCAACTTGAACTTTCTGCGGGTTTCAGCCAATACGGTGTAGTTGCAACTGTTGGTATTGTGCTCAACAACTGGAGTACAAGAAACATGTTTAAAAAAGGCGGCTGGAGGCCCTTGCCTACAGGCGACGGGCAATCACTTTCTTTCCGGGTTAATACAAATGGAAGAAGATACCAGGCTTACACACTGGGCTTCGTAGAACCCTGGTTGGGAGGTAAAAAACCAAACTCCCTCTCCTTCAATATGTATAGAACATTTTACGGGCAGGACTTTAATTTCGATAATGAACTGGAAGGAAACTTTGTTACAAACGGAATTTCGCTTGGCTATGGCATCCGTTTAAAATGGCCTGATGATTATTTTACTTTGCTCAGTACAGTTAGCTTCAATAATTATAACCTGGATAACTATGAGGGCTTTCTCATCTCGAATGGTGTTTCAAATAATTTTAGTATAAAAGAAACTCTTGCAAGAAATTCCGTTGATAATCCGCAATTTCCAAGAACCGGTTCTAACATTTCGCTTTCCTTACAACTGACTCCACCCTACTCTTTATTAAATGACAAAGACTATACAAACCTAACAGACTCGGAACGTTATAAATTTATTGAATATCATAAATGGCGTTTCACTGCCGATTGGTATACCCCTGCGTTTGAAAAGTTTATTTTTCGGGCTTCTACAAAATTCGGGGTGATGGGCATGTATAACAAAGACGTAGGCATCTCACCATTTGAAAGATTTCAACTAGGTGGCGATGGTATTTCCAATTACAATTTTTATGGAACAGACATTATCGCTTTGCGGGGTTACGATGTATTTACGAACAACGGCAGCACCAGAAATGAACCCATCTTTACAAAGTACACTCTGGAGTTACGTTACCCAATATCTTTGAACCCTTCAGCAACGGTTTCAGCGCATATTTTCGCTGAAGGTGGAAACATCTGGAATAGCTTTGGCGATTTTAATCCTTTTGAAGTAAAACGTTCTGTGGGTATTGGTATGCGGGCATGGTTACCTATGTTCGGGTTACTTGGGGTGGACTATGGCATCAGATTTGACAATTCGTACCCCGGTGAAATACAAGCTGCAACCGGCTTCTTTGATTACCTGGTAAAAAATGGAAAATTCAGTGTGATCTTAGGGTATGAACCAGATTAAAAAATTAACAGCATGAAAAAAATATCAGTACTCATCATTTGTTTCATAATTACTGCAACAACATTTGCACAGCGTTACGCCTATGTAAACACAGATTATATTCTGAAAAACATGCCTGAATTTACTGAAGCGCAAAAGAAAATTGACAAGGTAAGCGAAGAATGGAAAGCAGAAATTGAAAAAAAACAAAAAGAAATTGATGATGCTTACAGGGCATTTCAAAACGAGCAATACCTTATGACTGAAGAGCAAAAAAAAGCTAAGGTTCAGGAAATAGAAAGCAAAGAAAAAGCACTGAAAGAATACCAAAAACAAAAGTTCGGGTATGAAGGCGAGTTATTTCAAAAACGCCAGGAACTAATAAAACCTATCCAGGATAAAGTGTATGATGCAATAGAAAAACTGGCTAAAGAACGAGGTTATGATTTTGTATTTGACAAAGCGAACAGCACAACCATTTTATTCGCTGATACAAAAAATGACCGCAGCGATGATATTCTCCGAAATCTCGGTGTAACGCCGGGTCAGAACAAATAATTCATTTACAACACCTAAGTCTTAAAACAAATACAAACTAAAAATGAAAGTAAAATTTATAGTAGTTATAAGTGTGCTGATGTGTTCCGCATTTAGCATGCAGGCGCAATCCAAGATCGGTTATATTAACTCCCTGGAATTATTGAGTTTTATGCCTGAAATAAAGAAAGCAGATTCTGTTCTGAAGAAACTGGCTGATGACATGCAGGTTCAATATGAAACCTATGTGAAAGAATATCAAACCAAGTTAACAGACTATGATGCCAATGCCGGTTCGTGGAGCGAAGTAAAACGGTCAGATGTAGAAACTGACCTGGTGAATTTGCAGGCCCGCATAAGCGAATATCAGCAGTTATCCCAAGAAAGGATACAAAAAAGAAAACAGGAATTGTATGATCCCCTTGTTTCAAAAGCCAATGATGCAATACAGGCAGTAGGCAAAGAACAAAATTTTACATGTATAATTGATGCAAGTACCGGAGCCCTCATCTATGCAGGTGAGGATATGATAAATATTTTAACGATGGTGAAAACAAAGCTTAACATCAATTAAAGAAAGCCGGAATACTATCTAAACACAATTTAAAGGCAGAACAAATAGTTCTGCCTTTTTTATTTTATGAAAAGAAGCAGCAGTAGTTTTGTAAAAATTCATTTGTGCACAATTCTGAAAAATATCCAATTGGTGTTTTTGATTCCGGGTACGGAGGTTTAACTGTTTTGAAAGAATTTGTAAAAACATTGCCTGAACATGATTTTATTTACCTAGGGGATAATGCTCGTGCCCCTTACGGTAACAGGAGTTTTGAAACCGTGTATGAATTTACCCTTGCCTGTGTTCAGCAGTTGTTCAGCTTGGGCTGCAGGCTTGTTATTCTCGCATGCAACACCGCAAGTGCAAAAGCCTTGCGCAATATCCAGCAAAATGACCTGCCTAAGATTGATAAAATGAGAAGGGTATTAGGAGTGATCCGCCCAACTGCAGAAGTAATTGGAGAAATTTCAAAAACAAAACATGTAGGTGTTTTTGCAACTGCCGGAACTGTGAACTCACAATCTTACCTCATAGAAATTCAAAAGTTTTTTCCCGAATTGAAAGTATTCCAGGAAGCCTGCCCTATGTGGGTCCCGCTTATAGAGAATAATGAGTTTGACAAGCCGGGAGCAGATTATTTTGTACAAAAGCATATTCAGAATTTAATGAGCCAAGCAGATAATATTGATACTATCATATTAGGATGTACACATTATCCTTTGCTTGAAAAAAAGATAAAAGAATTTTTACCCGGCACTGTTCAATTAATCTCACAGGGAGAAATTGTTGCAAAAAGTTTAAAAGATTACCTTGAAAGACATTCTGAAATTGACAACAAATGCAGTAAAAACTCAAGTCTTAAATTCTTTACAACGGATTCATCTGAAATTTTTGATGCCCATGCTTCAATCTTCTTTGGTAAAAAAGTTACATCTGAGTTTATTGATAGCAGTATCAGTTTCTGACCTGCTCAAGTGTTTCATCCAATGTTTTTAAAAATTCCTGGGCGTTGGTTTCCACAAAAAAACCTTTTGTTTTTTCAACTTCACTTAATGCGGTTGTAAGGTTAAAATGTTTTTGATTTATAGAATACACAAGGTTCTCTTTTTGCAGTTGTTGTACCAGGTATTCTTGTTCGGTTTGTCCCGGAGTTGGGACAAAAATGCATTTTTTCTTCAGATGGGCAATATCCATTAGTGTACTGTATCCCCCTCTTGAAATTATAATATCAGAGCAAAGTATAAGTTGAAATAATTCTTCGGCCGTACTGAACGAAATTAAGCGGATGTTTTCAGCAATTCTTTCATCGGTTTTTGTTTCCGCTACTCCCCTTACAATAACAAATCTCTCTTTCCTATGTTTTGATTGCTCAAGAATTTGTTCTTCAAAGATCGTTCGTTGCGGCTCAGGTCCTGATAAAATAACAAGGATATCAAATTCTTTTTGCGGTATTTGTACAGGCGTAGAAAACCTGGTGAGAATACCAATATGTTTAATGTATGAGGGAAGCTTGAATTTATGACTCAGGTCGCCGGAGATGTTTGGAAATCCTGCAACGTCAGGGATCCAGACGGCATCAAATTTTTTATGTCTTTGCATCAGCCACCAATGTACGACCGGCTCCAGAACCTTTATAGATGGTATTTTCACCATCATCTGATGTGTTATCAAAATACATTTTACTTTTTTGCTGTACAGACCGTAGCGGTTGTCAGAAATGACCAGGTCGGGTTTAAATTCTTCAACAATTTTTTGCAGCGTTCTATGCTCGTTTCTAACACCCTTAAAAATTTTATGTAGTTGCAGGATAATCTTGAAAATAAAACTTCCCTTTTTCTGATAATAAATATTGTAAGCAGGCAGGTTGATGGATTGCAGATTTGGGAATTCAGTTTGCAACAAATTCAATGAACGGCCCGAGCAAACAATTATCACTTCGCAATTTCTATCTAAACAGGCCCTGATAATGGGGATACACCGAGTAGCATGCCCAAGCCCCCAATCCAGCGGAGCGATTATGATCTTCTTTTTCCTCTTCACAAAATAAGCAGTGGTGTATTGCGTTTACAAAGAAAGTCTGTAAATTCGTATCAGTTTTAAAGGCAGCAAAGCTATGAAAATTAAAAGTCAGGTTATTTTACTCACAGTTATCATTTCGTTATTTGTGTTCTTTACCGGATGTAGTTCCTCAAAAGGCGGAAAGAATTGCGATTGCCCCAAATTTGGCGAAACAAATACAGAGCAGAATTTTCTTGTTGACAAACCTGCTTCCTGAAACTTTTACAACTCCTCTTCGTCAGTCATTTTATTTAGACAGATTACAAATATTTTCTTTTTAGTGCTTTCTTAAACCCTATTTCTGTTTGTTTGTTTATTCTTGTAATTCAATAACTAAATATAACTCTATGCTTACAAAGAAAGTAGAAGCCGCCCTTAATAAACAAATTGAAATGGAAGGCTATGCCTCCAACTATTATTTATCTGCCGCCAGTTGGTGCGACAGTAAAGGCCTGGAAGGTTGTGGTCAATTTCTTTATGGGCATGCAGATGAAGAACGCATGCACATGATGAAGATTTTTTATTATGTTAATGATGCTGGGGGATATGCACATGCACCGGAGATAAAACAACCTCCCTTACAATTTAAATCCATCCTTGCATTATTTGAGGCAATCCTCGCACATGAAATCAAAGTAACTAAATCCATAAATGAACTTGTGAACTTGTGTATGACAGAAAAAGATCATTCAACAAATAATTTCCTGCAATGGTATGTTGCAGAGCAACATGAAGAGGAAAAGTTGTTCCGCCAGGTGATAGATAAAATAAAGCTCATAGGCGATGACCCTAAAGGGCATTACTGGATTGACAAAGAACTGGCAGGAATGACGGCACCTGCAACAAAAGGTACAGGAGACCCTACCTGAGCAAAGGTATTTGCGGAATTTTCAATTTCATGAAACTGCAGTTTTCTCCCTCCAAAAATTATTTCAATAATTTTGATGCATGAATACTGCGCAGGTAAATTATCTGAACATCGGGTTGATGATAGTTTCTGCTATCGTTGCTTTTATAATCCCCTTTGAATTGTTTTTATTTTCTTATGCGGTATTGGGACCATTGCATTATCTAACAGAAATTTCCTGGTTGCATAAACGGCAATATTTCAGCACAGGAAAAAGGGATTATTGGTTACTTATCCTTTTAACTATTCTTATATTATTGCCAAGTATGTTTTTGTATTTATATGACTGGTTAGGTGTGAAAGATGATAAAGGCAACCCGGTGTATACAAAAGCAATGGCAGATTTTATAAATGGCTTACACAGTTGGGGGACAGGACTTACCTTTTTCGCATTTGCAGGAGGCGCCATCTTTGCATTAATAAAAAATACAAGAAATAGATGGATAGGTTTCGCAATTGCCGCCATTATTGCACTTGTTATAAGCCCCCGTGGTGATAATCCCTCAAAAGGAGCAGTGTTCCTCATTTTCTCAGTTTTCTTACCAACATTAATTCATGTTTTTGTTTTCACAGGTGCTTTTATTTTGGTTGGTGCATTAAAAAGTAAAAGCGCTTCAGGTTTATTATCTATCCTGGTTTTCCTGGGTTGTGCTGTAAGTTTCTTTCTCATATCACCCGGTGGTGGCGGATATGCCATCAGTACCTATGCCAAAGAAAGTTATGATGAATCCTTCTACTCCCTGAATGCACAGATATTTAAATCATTTTTACACACACCATCTCCAACTGCAGATCATATTTATAGTTCAGGTATTGGCATTTTAATAACCCGGTTCATTGCATATGCCTACACTTATCACTACTTAAACTGGTTTTCAAAAACCAGTATCATAAAGTGGCATGATGTACCAAGAAGGTGGCTTGTTACCATTTTCGCTTTATGGATTCTTGCTGTAGTTCTATATTATACTGATTACAAAACAGGTTTACAGGCATTGTTGTTTCTCAGCTTTTTACATGTAGTGCTGGAGTTTCCGCTCAATTTCCAATCCTTTAAACAAATAGGCCAGGAGATTAAAACAAGATTGTTTTCGCCGTCAAAAGCGACGTAACATTTTTTTGTCGGATTATTGAGCTGCGACTGCAGGGTTTATTTCAATTTCAGAGGTCATTACTTTTCACTGTGCATTTTTAAGATCTTCAGTGCAGTTTGCATATCTTTTCCCATCCATCTTGGTATCATCAAGCCAATAAATCTTGCAACACCGAAACGTTTTATTTTTCCTTCCATGCGCCATGTAACATGTGTTGTATTACCATCCTGTATCAATTCAAAAAAACTTTGCAGTTTAAAACCACTGCTGAAAGAAATCTCAGCCATCAAAAATTTATGCGGCACACATTCTTTAATTTCAATTTTACCTGCCCCCATCTTTCTCCCTTTCCATCGCATCATCGCCCCCGATCCTTTTTCTTTTCCTTCATGAGTAAAAGTAATAGGTGCATCATTTTCCGGGCTCCACTGGCTCCAGAGTTTCCATTTATGCAGGTCTTCTAAATACCCGAAAATGGTTTTCCTTTCAGCATCTATGCTTAGTGTTCTTGAAAATTTGAGTTTTGAAGGAAGGAAAGTCCCGATCAGAACAACCAGTACAAATATGCCAGCAAGCACCCCGAAAATGATCTCCCACATGCGCCAAAAATAAATTGAAAAATCATGATTGTAAGATTGAGGGGTGTTTCTTTTTTACAGTAGCATGACAGTCATCTTTTTCCTGCTGATCAAAATCATAAAAAATCATTCTATCTTTAAAACAGAAAACCTCCTCATCAGCAAAAAACAAAGTTCATTCAGCATGAAGAAAAAAATTTTGTTGATTTTTCTTACCCTCTTCTTCTGCGGAATGCTTTCCGCTCAAACCATCTCTGGCATCATAAACACTTACACAGAAGTTACATTTATTGACGATGTGAATATCACAGTAGCATCCACCACCGGCTTTTCTGCTGGCGACAGGGTTTTAATTATTCAAATGAAAGGAGCTAGTGTAGATGAAACTGACAGCGATTTATTCGGCGACATCCTGAGTTACAACAGTGCAGGGTTTTATGAGTTTGCTGATGTTGCTTCCATCAGCGGTTCCATCATTACCATCACATTTCCCTTATGCCACACTTTTGAAATCCCCGGCAAAGTGCAGCTCATTCAGGTGCCGGTTTATGAAAATGTTACCATCAGTGGTGAAATAACAGCCTCTCCATGGAACGGAGTAACGGGCGGTGTGGTGGCACTGGAGGCAACAGGTACTGTCACTTTGAATGCAGACATAAATGTTTCGGGTCAGGGCTTTCGTGGCGGCGATAGATGCAATGGTTTTTTCACTTGCGGAATGGATGATTATGCAGTTGATTTTTCTTCTTCAAGTCTTGGCGATTGCGATGCAGGAAAAAAAGGCGAAGCGATAGCTGAAGTAGACGAAGATATTTCGGGCGGAAGAGGAAAACTTGCGAACGGTGGCGGTGGAAGCGGTACAGGCCAGCATGGCGGAAGCGGCGGTGGAAATTTTGGTGCAGGCGGGCGCAGCGCCTATGAGTGGACAGGCTGCGGAGTGTATGATGAGATCTGGGCGCCGGGGGCATCTTCTCTTGATTATTCTGTTGACAGGATTTTTATGGGCGGAGCAGGCGGCGGTGGGCAACAGGATAATGGTTTGTCAGTAACTGATGGAAGTAATGGCGGAGGCATTGTAATTATTAATGCGACGACAATTGATGCGCTGGGATATTCAATTTTTGCTGATGGTAATGATGTAGATGTTCTTACAGACAGCGAAGGCGCAGGCGGAGCCGGTGCAGGTGGCTCTGTTATTTTGAGGGTGGATGATTTTTCTTCTGATCTCTTTGTGAGTGTTACCGGTGGCGACGGTGGTGACATCAGCTCAACCCTTTGGGCAGGAACCTGCCATGGTCCCGGTGGTGGTGGCGGCGGAGGTTATGTTGGCTTCTCAGCATCTGCATTGCCTGCAACTGTTACTATTACTGCAACAGGCGGCGAAGCAGGGTACATCAATTCTGCAGGCGCATTTTGTGATGATACACCGCATGGCGCAGAAAATGGTGCTGACGGCGGAACGGTTTTTAATCTCGGCGATCTTGTGTTCCCTGAAATTGATCTTGGACCTGATATTGAAGTTTGTGAAGGGGATGAATATGTGCTGGATGCAGGGGACGGTTTTTCTACTTATGAATGGAACACGGGCGAAACAACGCAAACAATAATTGTTACTGAAGAAGGCGAATATGAAGTAACTGTTACTAATGCTTACGGTTGCGCTGCAAGTGATTCGCTCAACATCATCATTTTTGCTGCCGCAGAAACAAGCCTGCCTGATGAATTGAGTTTTTGTGAAGGAGAAGAATTTGTGCTTGATGCAGGGGATGGTTTTGTGAGTTATGCATGGCAGGATGGAACTTCAACACAAACATATACTGTAAATGAAGGCGGGGAATATTCTGTTACTGTTACAAACAGCGACGGATGTGAAGCAACGGTTA
>JBJXHH010000008.1:0-20486 GCA_046160675.1 Chitinophagales bacterium | reverse complement strand
GCTTTTGTTGTACATAATTCAGATTCACATTTAGTTTTTTCAACAAGTATGCAATTACTTCATCATCACCTCCTAACAATGATTTCAAAATATGTTCATTGGAAATTTGCTGATGGTCAAATTGCATGGCCATTTGTTGAGCCTGCTGAATAACCTCTTGTGATTTAATGGTGAAATTCTGTAAATTCATAAACTGGTTTTATCAAAAATAAAGCCTTATGAAATCGCAAGCCATTGTGTCTTAATTCGCAGAAAACTCAATGACAACATGGCTTCCTGCTTGCCAAACAAGTAGATTTTTCTAATAATTATATTTGTGTCAGAATGTCCTAAACATAAAACCGCTTGTATGCTAAAAAAACTTCAACCACTCATTTTTTTTGCGATAATTGCTACGCTCTTTTATTCCTGTCAATATGATTCCCAATTCCCGACAGACGATAGTTTCAGAGGAGAAATTGTTTCAGCAGAATTATTGCATTATTACACCACCAGCGAAAGCAGCGATTATATATTAAACTATAATCCTGATTTGAGTATCTATCCTGTGATTTATGAAATTGAAATTTATAAAGTGATTTATAAAACAGTTGATACAGAGGGTGATGAAACCATTGCATCAGGAGTTGTTATTATTCCTGTGAATTCAACAGATACATTCCCGCTTTGCAGTTACCAACATGGAACCACACTGGCAAAAGATGAAGTACCAAGCAGTGAAACTGATGAACTTGTATTAGGTGTTGTTTTTTCTGTAGCGGGATATGTAATGAGCATGCCTGATTATTTAGGGTTGGGTGAAGGAGAAGGATTGCATCCTTACTGTCATGCGAAAACTGAAGCAACAGCAAGTGTTGATCTTTTGCGGGCAGCAAAGAAAATTTGCGAGGATAGGAATGTTCTCAGAAATGATCAATTATTTTTATTCGGTTATTCTCAGGGGGGGCACTCGACCATGGCGCTCACAAGGGAATTACAATTGTATCATACTGATGAATTTACCATCACTGCCAGCGCCCCGATGAGCGGACCCTATGATATGAGCGGCGCACAAACCGATCTTGTACTAAGTGATGAACCCTACGGGGCACCTTTTTACTTACCCTACTTAATGTTTGCTTACAATGAAGTGTATAAAATGTATGATGATTACAGTGATTATCTGTTGCCCCCCTATGATGAAATCTTACCCCCTCTTTTTGATGGTACGCACAGCGGATGGGAAGTGGATGTTGTAATGCCTGGTGTGCCTAAAGAGATAATCAAACCTGAGATCTTAAATGATTTTATAAACAATCCTGATAATCCTTTCAGAATTGCGCTGCAGGAAAATGATCTCATTTATAACTGGGTTCCATCTTGTCCAATGCGATTGTATTATTGTGAAGGAGATGAATTAGTTACATACCTGAACAGTATCAATGCAAATGAAAAATTTGCAACGGCTGGTGCAACAACAGTTTCGTTACTGAGTGCAGGTGCCTCAAATTCTCATACGGAATGCGCCGAGCCTTGTTTTATTTCAGCCAGAATCTGGTTTGATAGTCTGAAAGAATAGATCAATTTGCATTTTTATTGAAAGTACTCTTATAAACTTCTGCTGCTGTCTTATATTTTTCAACATTGGATGGTGCAAGTTCCAGCAATTCTAAAAATTTTCCTTCAAACTTCTTCAATGAAATAATTTCCGCAATTTCAATTGCCCTTTTAGCATACTGTAAAACCTGTTTTGTTTCTATCCTGCTCACCTCATCAAAAAACCATGCGCAGCTTGTGTACATGAGTTGTGCGTATTTTTGCATCTCAAGTAATGTTGAAATTTTTTCTCCTTCCTCATTCTTGATTTTGCCAATGTATTTTGATATAAACTCATTTTGAGATGTTTTTTTCAAAATCACTTCAATGTATTTATCTCTCAACTCCCATGCATTACCATGATATTTAGATATTTCTTTTTCATATAAGGCTCCCAATTCATCTCTCAGCCAATCTAATGCTTTTCTTAAAGGGGCTCGCCATTGCTGTTTAAATTTGCCCCCTTCTCCGTCAGAACAACCACAGTCATTCCGCCATCTTTCAACCCCGTGAACGCAACTCCAACTTGAGTTTTCATGAATTAAAACTTCTTGTTGTGGGGGGTTGCCTGCAAGAAACTCTGCATAATTCGTTATAGAAACATTCTTGTAGTACTCTGCGAAGTAAATACATGCAGCTAATCCCATCTCGCCATATCGGTGATGATGTCCGTATGTTTCGCCATCAGTTGCAATATGAGTCAACTCAATGCTATCATCAAAAACATGGGAAGTGATGATTCTTTTGTAAAAATTATGACCATCGCTTAGTAATCTGTTGAATGCTACATCCTGCGCAAGTTCGCCGTTATAAAAAAATAAGGAAATAGATTTACCAGACGGAAGTTTGCATAAATAAGGAACATTGGTATTAAAATCTTGCTGAGCCGAAATGTTTACCCAGTTTTTATCCCTACTTTCTCGATAAGCTTTTGCCTGACGGGGTGATAGTATCGTGAAGGCAATGTTGTGTCCTGCAAGAATTTCTAAAGTTGCAGTATCTACAGCAGTTTCAGCCAGCCACATACCTTCCGGGTATCTTCCGAAATGCGAAACAAAATCCTGAATCCCCCAAATCACTTGCGTTTGCTTATCCCGATCATTTGCCAGAGGCATAATAATGTGATTATACACCTGCGCAATAGCATTACCGTGCCCATTTTTTTCTTTACAACTAATTTTGTCAGCATCAATTATCTTCTTATAGGTTGCTTTTGCATGCTTTTTCATCCAATGTAAAAGAGTTGGTCCAAAATTGAAACTGATCTTTTCATAATTATTTACATCTGTTGTAAATTCAGGTTCATTGGCATGAAAAATATGAATCTTTGCTTTAGCATTTGCTTCATAACATTCTGTATTTATACGCTCATTCCAATCCCGAAAAGGGAATGCGCTGTGCTGCAAGTCAATTTCATCTGTCCAGGCGTTTTCCCTCGGGGGTTGATAAAAATGTCCGTGGATACAAATAAATTTTTTCATACTTAATTACGAAGATATATTTTGTAAGATTCCTGTTTTTATAAAAACCAACACCCGCCTTGTGGGCGGGTGTATTGCACAATACTAACAACTGTATGCAGCAGCTGTTAATGATATAAAGATAGTTTGGAAAATAGCATTGCTAATTTCATCAACAAGCAAAAATATGTTATTCATTTCATTATTACAATAGGTGTAACTTATAATTTACTAAAAATTTACAGGCCTTATTTGGCATTTCCATTATCAAATTTTGAACTCTTAACTCGTTTCCAGGGAAGAAGGAAAATTTTATATTCTTCAAATGTTTGATTTTCAATTATTTATGAAGTTTTAATTTTTATACCCGCAAACTTTCAAAGTAGTCGCTAAAAAGGGAAGTCTTTTTTTATATTGAAATGTTACTATGAAAATTTGGGGTTTTTGTAACATTTTTTTCCCATTTTTAGAAATACCAGCCTATAAACCACCAATGGTATGCCTTTACCGGTGAAACGCTGTATTAAAAACCCACAATAATTGATTTCAAATTTTAAAGTTACTATAACACCCAACGCAGCCATACTCCAATCTCCCATGTTTAATTCGAAAACAAAAAAGATTGTTATAATTGAAAAAATTGTGATTCTTATCTAATTCTCTAACTTTCGCCCGTGAAAAATATTGCCGGCTTTTTTATATCTATTTTATTTACTATTCAGTTAATTTTCAGCCAGACTTCATTTGATGCTCAGGTAATAGATATTGGTAATATTGGCTTATACATTACAAACGCCGGAACCCTTGGAAGACCGGATGTTAGGAATACTCCAACAGGTGATCCTTCCATGGAATATCCCCTCAATACAGGAATAGAACATTTATTTGAGGCAGGGCTTTGGATCGGTGCTCAATCGGATGGGCAAACACTTGTTTCCACCTCGGCAAAAGATGCTGCAAGCGGCTATACCACCGGTGCAGCAGGATATGAATTTACTTCAGAAATTGGTAATACAATTCAACAGAGGTCAACTCTGACTAACAGTGATTATTTTTCTTTTTCAGCAATTTCCCACCAGGATTGTTTGGTGAACTTTTCTGATAAAAACACGATAGTTCCAGGTACTACAATTGCGATTGGTGAACATACCCAACCGCTAAATGCTGATGTTTATTTAGAAACTTATGCTTGGAATTACTCTTTTGCCGACTATTTTGTTTTGCTAAATTTTACAATTACAAATTCTTCGACCTCTGATTGGGATAGTGTTTGGTTAGGTCTCTGGAGCGACCTTGTTGTACGTAATGTGAATGTTTCTAATGACTTCGGTTCTGCATTTTTTAACAAAGGTGGATATGGTTTTCAAGATTCTTTACAAACAAATTATGCGTTTGATGTAGACGGGGACCCCGGATTTACAAATAGTTACGGTGCTATACAATTCCTTGGTATTGAATGGAGAGACCAATTCATTCACCCGAATAATAACGAAAACCTGGTTTCTACTGGATTTCCCGCTGCACAAGTGAACAGTAATTTCTGGATTTTTAATTCAACCTCAACCCCTCCATACAATGCTCCGGCCAATGACGTTGAACGTTACAATAAATTAAAAGCAGGGTTAAATTATACCGATATAAGTGTTGTTGATTTTTTGCATGACCCTCTCACCAGCGGTGGAATGACGAATTTAATTTCAGCAGGTCCGGTAGAAAACGTTGTGCCGGGTGAAAGTTTCAATCTGGTTTTTGCGGTAGTGTGTGCAAAACAAATTGATAACGGTGGAACCACTGGTTCAGAAAAAGATACTGAAGAAGCTAGGGTAGAATTGCTAGACCATCTGGGATGGGCAAAAAGGACATACCAGGGTGAAGATGTGAATGAAAACGGGTTACTGGATGCAGTGGAAGATATTGACAGTGATGGAGTTCTTGATCGCTACATTCTACCCGAACCACCAGCAACCCCAAATTTAATAGTAGTTGCAGGCGATAATACTATTGAAGTATATTGGGACAATATAGCAGAGTTTTCCATTGATCCTATTTCAAAAGAGATGGATTTTGAAGGTTACAAGTTATACAGGACACAGATTGGGGATGATTTTGGCCTTGATATGATAAACGATGCGAATGTGATTGCCCAGTGGGATGCTACAGGAAACGCAATAGGTTATAACAATGGATTTGATTTTATTGAATTACCATCACCTGAAATCATAGGGAAAGATACTTTCTATTATAAATACACACTCGACAATGTGTTAAACGGCTGGCAATATCTAATTATTCTCACCGCTTTTGACAAGGGGGATACTGCTTTAAACATTGAAAGTCTGGAATCCTCATTTGTTGAGAATGCAATCCGGGTTTTTCCGGGAACCACATCATTACCCATCTCAGAAAACTCAGCTGAGATAGGCGTTTACCCCAATCCCTACAGGATACATGCTGCATGGGATGGGTCAAGCGCCACAACAAAAAAAATCATATTCTATAACCTCCCACCGCAGTCAACCATTACAATATTTACAACTTCGGGCGATGTAGTTGCAGAAATTCAGCATGATGCGAAGACATATACTGGCAATGATATAAACTGGTTTGAGACTTATGCAGGCAATGATGAGTCAAGAGTTTTTAGCGGAGGTGAACATGCCTGGGACATAGTAAGTGAAAGCAAACAAACCATTACCCAGGGCATTTATCTTTTCAGCGTAAAAGATCGTTCAACAGGCAAGGTGAAACAGGGAAAGTTTGTAATATTAGAATAAAAAAAACAAGAATGAAGGTAACCTCTTATCCCAGGGAAAAAATAAAAATTCTCCTTCTGGAAAATATTTCAGATGTAGCAGTGCAAGAATTTATTTCTGAAGGATATACAAATGTGAGAAAAATTAAAGAGGCTCTCCCTGAAAAAGAACTTCTGAAAGAAATCAAAAACATTCACATCCTGGGATTAAGAAGCAAAACACAACTCACAAAAAAGGTCCTATCAAAATCGGATAAACTCCTGGCTGCCGGATGTTATTGCGTTGGTACAAACCAGGTAGATCTGCAAACAGCAAATGAAAGAGGAATTGTAGTATTCAATGCCCCTTACTCAAATACAAGGTCAGTTGCAGAAATAGTTATTGGGTTATCGATTGTTCTTATACGCAGAATACCAGAAAAAAACCTTGCTGCACATAAGGGAGTATGGTTGAAGGATGCAAGCGGCAGTTTTGAACTGCGGGGAAAAACTCTCGGGCTGATAGGCTATGGAAATATCGGCTCCCAAGTTTCTGTGTTGGCTGAGGCACTTGGCATGCAAGTAATTTATTATGATGTTGAATCCAAGTTACCCCTGGGGAATGCCAGGCCTGTTCGCACTTTTCAGGAATTGTTGCAAACCTCAAACATTGTATCGCTGCATATTCCTGAAAATGCCACCACAACCAAACTTATTGGAAAAAAAGAATTGGATTTAATGCAAAAAGGAAGCATCCTCATTAATTATTCAAGAGGAAATGTGGTTGATTTACATGCCCTGAAATTTGCAATTGAAAAGAAAAAGATTGGAGGTGCTGCTATTGATGTATTTCCTGAGGAACCTGAGAAAAACGGCTCAGCTTTTAGAACAGAGTTACAAAATTTACCTAATGTCATTCTCACTCCCCATATCGGGGGCTCCACTGAAGAAGCCCAGATGAGCATAAGTGTTGACGTTACACACAAACTGCTTAATTATCTTGAGAAAGGAATAAGTACAGGCTCATTCACTGTGCCTTCCATAAACCTTCCAATCCAGGAAAACACACATCGAATATTGCATATACATAAAAATATTCCCGGTGTAATTTCCGAGATAACCTCAAAACTCTCAGCCCATAAAATAAATATTCTCGGACAATATTTAAAGACGAATGAATCTATCGGTTATGTTGTACTGGACGTAGACAAAAACATGAGTAAGGAAGCATTCGTACTCCTAAAAGAAGTGAAGTCAACTATTAAAGCCAGAATGGTGTATTAAATTTTTATTTGCCCTGTAAAATCTGCTGGTAGTCATCACCATTTGCAGGATCCAGTTTCATAAGAAAGTTTACAGCTTTTGCCTTCTCAGTAGGCGAAGCATTTTGATATATACCTATCAATTCATCACTTTTTGCAGTAAAAAATAATTGCATGATCATACTGTTAGGTTGAGAACGATTGATATTATCAAATGTTTGCAGTGATTTTGAAATCGTACTTACCGGGTTTATTTGATCCTCATACATCATGTCCAGCCCTTTACGGTGATATTGGTAAAAAGCATCCCTGAATCCGGAAAGTTTCGGGTCAATTAAATTGTTTACAAACCAATATCGGTTGCGGGTTCCGTCAAATGCTTTCCATCCTTTTTCTTCCCTGTTTCCAGCCTGGTTTACAATTGTCAGTGCTTTCTGAAAATATTTATCTCCACCATTTTTGCTGAAAGAATCATAATCAAGCCCGATTATCATGTAAGCGTAAAATGCAAGTAAACCCGTTAGGTTATTACTGAAATTTGTTTCACTGAATTCAAGTGGCTGATATTCGGCATAAACAAATTCAAAATCATTATCAACTGTATTTAAAATAGTCGTTTTATAATCGCTGCCAAAGACAGGTCTTGTGCTGATAACAGTTACCTGTGCTACAAACTTATCACTGCCTTTTTCCTCACGGATAGTGATTACTAACTGGCAGTCAATTTTTTCTTCCTGCTTAAAGTTATCATCAGTCCATTTTCTTGTGTTCATGAATTCACGAATAGACGTCTCCAGGGTTTTGAATACCTTGGGGTCTGTTGTTTTCACTTGTTGTGTATTGATGGTGACACCGCAGTTAAGTTCCTGTGCATAGATTGCATTCGCAAAAAGAACCGTAATTAAGAAAAAGAAATTACGCATTTGATAAAGTATAAATATGTTGAACAATACTGCGGGCTGCATCCCGCTTTGTTTGTAACTCAAATGTAATGGTATTATTGTGTTTATCCAATAGGGTTATCTTGTTTGTGTCATGCTGAAAACCGGCTCCTTTGTCCCGCAGAGAATTAAGAACTATGAGGTCAAGTGATTTTTCTTTCAGTTTTTTCTTTGCATTCTCTACCTCATTTTCTGTTTCCAATGCAAAACCAACCATAAGCTGGCCTGCCTTTTTATTTCTACTCATCTCGGAAAGTATGTCTTTGTTTTTTTTCAGCCTGATAGAAAAACCCCCTTCAATTTCTACACTTTTTTTAATTTTTTCACTAGCCTGTGTTTCTGGTGAAAAATCTGAAACAGCAGCGGCTGCAATAAAAATATCCTGCTCATCAATGTTGCTCTTACAGGTGGTATACATTTCATCAGCGCTTTCCACTGCCAGTTTTTTTATTGGTTCATATGCATTCACATCAACCTGAACAGGTCCATGTACAATAGTCACCTCTGCGCCTTCCTCTGCAAATGCCTGAGCAAGTTCAAAACCCATTTTACCTGAAGAGTAGTTTCCGATAAATCGGACCGGGTCAATTTTTTCATACGTTGGTCCTGCAGTGATCAAAACTTTTTTCCCGTGAAACAACTTCGGCTGACTTGCAAGAAATTTTTTAATCTCCTCGAGTATTTCTTCCGGCTCCGCCATTCTTCCCTCTCCTACCATTCCGCTTGCAAGCTCACCTATGCCGGGTTGAATGATTTTATTACTGAAAGCTCTGAGTTTTTCTAAGTTTCGAATTGTAGAAGGATGTTTCCACATATCAATATCCATTGCCGGTGCAAACAGTACAGGGCATTTTGAAGAAAGATATGTTGCGAGCAATACATTATCACAAATCCCATTAGCCATTTTAGCTATTGTATTTGCTGTTGCGGGGGCAATTACAAATAACTCTCCCCAAAGGCCGAGTTCTACATGATTGTTCCAGCTTCCATCCGAAGTGTTATAAAATTGGGAAGCGACAGGGTTTTTTGAAAGGGTTGAAAAAGTAAGTGCTCCGACAAAGTCTTTCGCCTCAGGCGTCATAACAACTTTTACTTCAGCTCCCTCTTTAGCAAGCAGACGAACAAGGTATGCAGATTTGTAGGCCGCAATGCCGCCGCAAACTCCCAGTAAGATCTTTTTGCCCCGGAGGTACATTAAACATCTGTGTTAGCATCGTCACCCTTGCGAACGTAAGTCTTGTCGTTCATAAACTCATCCAATGCAAGCAAAGTGGCTTTGGGCATTTTTTCATAATGCCTTGAAATTTCTATCTGCTCCCTGTTCTCAAAAACTTCTTCCAGGTTGTCAGTATGAGAAACAAATTCTTCGAGTTTGGTATGCAGCTCTTCTCTCACCTGCTGATTTATTTGATTAGCCCTTTTTGTAATGATATAGAGGCTTTCATACAAGTTGCCGCTTTTATCTTCTATACTTTTCAGATGTTTAACCTCAATATTCGGATTCAGGCTCTGGTTAATTTTTTTTAAGTTACTCATTGCAGTTATAATTTTCTTGTTCAACTAATGCTTTATTTTTTAATGCTATAATTCTACTGTAAATACTCTCTGCTTCCTTTTTATTCTCACTTATGGGGTACCTGTCTATAAATGCTGCATAACTTGCTATCGCCTTGTCGCAACGCTCTGCTCTTTTGCATATCACACTTTGTACAGCATAATTGTAATAAGAACGAACTATAAGAAGACCTATATTTTCGGCTTCTTCAGTTTCCGGAAATTCCTGCAACATGTTTTCATACGTAATTGCCGCTGCCTGATATTGCTCCATCCGGTAATACATGTTAGCGCTTTCATAAATTTTTTCCTCTAACTTGAACCTCAATTCATCCATCAATTTGTTGCATTCGTTAATGCGTTCACTTCCATCATAAGTATCAATAAAAAATTGAAAAGCATCCAACGCCTTCTCGGTTTCTGATTGATCCAATTCAAAATGAGGTGAAGCCTTAAACAAACTATATGCACTCATATATAATGCCTCCTCTGCCCTATACGACCTTGGAAACGCAAGCCAAAATCCTTTGAAAAGAGAAGAGGCCAAAAGAAACTCACTTTGCCCGTAATGGCTGTAAGCTATGTAATATCTTATTTCCTCTTCATCAGTTGTTCCCGACTTTACTACTAACAGCTGATCTAGCAAGGGTAGGGCTTTTGCATAGTCACCTTCATTATAATATTCCTTCGCTTTTACTTGCTTGGATTCAAAATCATCGCTTTTCAGCAACTTTTCATAACCGCCGCAGCCAGATGCAAGAATAACAATGGAAATGAGTACAGGAAAAACCCCGTTTTTGAACATAGGAGTGCAAAGTTAATAATTGCAGCTGTAACGCACAAAGCCCGTTGAAATTGCCAAAAGAGGACGATTGATAAAGTTTTGCAAAGCAGAGTCAAAATTTTCTGAAGCAGGGGTAAGCCCTTATCTTTGCGGGCAGAAAACTAATACCTAAGCTACATGGATATCTTTGAAAAAATACGCAATAACCCCGGCCCTTTGGGCAAATGGAGTGATGTAGGGCATGGATATATGATGTTCCCGAAACTTGAAGGTGAAATTAAACCCCGCATGTTGTTTAGGGGAAAAGAACGTATCACATGGAGCTTAAACAACTACCTCGGGCTGGCTAATCACCCTGAAGTGAGAAAAATTGACACCGAGGCCTCAGAAAAATTCGGTCTTGCTTACCCTATGGGCTCTCGTATGATGAGTGGAAATTCAGATTACCATGAGCAACTTGAAAATGAGTTGAGCACATTTGTTATGAAAGAAGATACTTTCCTGCTCAATTACGGTTACCAGGGAATAATGAGTGCCATTGACAGCTTATGTTCTCGGCATGATGTAATTGTGTATGATGCTGAAAGCCATGCATGTATTATTGATGGTGTTCGTCTGCACCAGGGAAAACGTTTCGTCTTTCGCCATAATGATATTGAAAATTGTGAAGTGCAATTACAAAGAGCACAGGAAATGGTAAAAGGAACTCCCGGGGGAATTCTTGTAATTACAGAAGGTGTGTTTGGGATGGGAGGTGATCAAGGAAAACTTTCAGAAATAGTTGAACTGAAGAAAAAATATGAGTTCAGGTTATTGGTAGATGATGCACATGGTTTTGGAACAATGGGAGAAACAGGTGCGGGCTGCGGCGAACATCAAAACTGCCAGGATGGGATTGACCTTTATTTTTCCACCTTCGCAAAATCCATGGCAAGCATCGGCGCATTTATTTCAGGAGAAAAAGCTGTGATTAAATTTTTACGCTACAACATGCGTTCACAAATTTTTGCTAAAAGTTTGCCTATGCCGATTGTGATAGGAAATTTAAAAAGGCTAGAACTGCTGAAAACAAAACCTGAATTGAAAGCAAAACTTTGGGACAATGTAAATAAACTGCAAAACGGGTTCAGGCAACGAGGCTTTAACCTGGGTAACACGAACTCACCTGTAACTCCTGTATTTCTTGAAGTAAGTATCCCTGAAACAATAAATCTTGTAGTTGACCTGCGGGAAACTTATGGTATATTCTGCAGTGCAGTAACGTATCCTGTTATCCCCAAAGGCATGCTTATGCTTCGCATTATTCCAACCGCAGCACATACTGATGAGGATATACATGCTACACTGGAAGCATTCAGCGCAATCAGGGAGAAGATTCACAGTGGGGCTTACCAGCATGAATTTAAAATGGAAAGCCTTAAGGTGTAATTGCCTGCTTATAAGTTTTGAAGTACAAAATCATAAAAGTCTTACTTTATTGATTTAGAATAAAAATATTTTTCAATCTTCTTGAGTATTTAATAAATTAGTTTTTAACTTAGTCGGCTCATGTCTATGGTAGAAAAATTCGAACAACTTAAAGCCATCATCCATCTTGCTGAAGAAGACATGGTTAAATTCTATAAGCGGGGAAATAAAAGCGCAGGCATTCGTTTGCGGAGAAACCTAAAAGAAGTGAAAGATATTACTGCAGAGATAAGAAAAGAAGTACTGGAGATGAAGCGGGAGAAGGTGTAATTTCTCTCTGGAAATTTATTTACTACTTAGCGCATCACAACTCATTTGAATTTTCTTTTCAAGTGCTTCACTCACTTTCCAAAGCGGTAATCTTACTTTATCTCCGCAGATACCGAGATATTTCATGGCACATTTTACGCCTGCCGGGCTGCCTTCTTTAAAAATGAGCTCGGTGAAGTCAAGAAGAGCAAGATGCAACTTTTTTGCAGCAGCAAAATTTTCCTGCATACATAATCTCACCATGTCAGAAAATTGTTTCGGGAAAGCGTTTGCAACAACTGAAATAACACCGGACATCCCTGTAGCGATAAAAGGAAGCGTAATAGGATCATCTCCGCTTATAACTAAAAAATTTTTATCAACATCCCTGATGATTTTCATACACTGCATAAAATTTCCACTTGCTTCTTTTATACCCACTATATTCCTCGCATCTTTTGCAAGTCGCACAGTTGTTTCCGCTTCTATGTTACTGCTGGTTCTTCCCGGTACATTATAAATAATAATGGGTAAAGGAGAAACTTCATCAATAGCCATGTAATGCTGGTATATCCCCTCCTGGCTGGGCTTATTATAGTAAGGTGAATTGATGAGGATGCCGCCTATGCCAGAGAAAGAATATCTTTTTATACTGCTGATGATTTCTCTGGTGTTGTTTCCCCCAAAGCCTGCAACAACGGGCACCCTTTTTTCAGTTGTTGTAACAGTAAAATCAATTATTGAAAATCTTTCTTTCTCACTCAACGTTACACTTTCACCTGTTGTGCCCATAGTCACAACGTATTCAACTCCTCCATTTATAACATGATCTATTAATTTTTTCAACCCGTCAAAATCAATCGTATCATCCATTTTGAAAGGAGTTATAAGTGCTACGCCTGTGCCTTTAAATTTTTGTAAAATATCTTGTGAGTAAGAATGCATGTATTGGTCTTTTAGAAATGCAAAGTTGAGGAAAAAAATTTTGGAGTTGCAGCTCTTGTTTTGATGTTTCGAAAAAAATCAGTTCTTGAGCATTTTCAGGTAATGTTCCACCTGGTCAAGGTAGTCATCTACTGTTTCACCGGGAAGGAGCCGAAGCATGAAATCATAACAATAGGTTTTGTTATCTTCAAATAAGCCTATGCGCAAATGTGCTTTTGAATAAGTAGAAACAAATTCAAGTGGGCGAATACTTTTCAGGGAAGTATTCACAAGGATGTCAAAATCTCTTTCAATAAAAAATTTAATGTTGTGCATTTTAGGGATACCTATCCAGTTCAGGTCTTTTTGCGTTATCCATTTTATTTGTTCATCCTGGAAAGGAGGAAGTTTTTTTACATAACCAATAAATGTAATTTTCTTTCCTTGTCCCTCATATTTATTCAACCTGTTAAGTAAGTGTCGTAAAGCAATTGGATCAGACCCATCGAGCAGGAAAGCAATGGTTTTCATGTTATTCCAGTTTACAGCTCTGCGTTTATGTGTATCCGTGTAAGGTTTAGATCTTACAAACCTCCCGAACAAGCTATTTTTAATTCTTTTCAGCAATGGCTGTAATGCTTTATTCTTTTTTTAAATTACCGGTTGTTCCACTATGTCGTAAACTCCCATGTTTGCAAATTTGTCTATGCGGTGCTGGATGCGTTCTTCGGGTTCCATTTCCTGCAGTTCCCGGAGCGTTTTTTTGATGTGTTTTTTCATAAGTTTTGCCATTTCTTCAGGTTCAGAATGAGCACCACCGCTGGGTTCCTTTATAATGCCATCAATAATGTGGTTCCTATAATTATCTTCAGCGGTAAGTTTTAGCGCCTCGGCAGCTTTTTCTTTGAAATCCCAGCTACGCCAGAGGATGGACGAACAACTTTCGGGCGAAATAACTGAGTACCAGGTGTTTTCAAGCATAAAAACCTTATCACCTATACCAATGCCTAATGCCCCACCTGAAGCTCCCTCGCCAATAATTATACAAATGACAGGAACCCGCAGGGTAGTCATTTCAAAAAGGTTTCTAGCTATAGCCTCTGCCTGCCCCCGTTCCTCTGCTTCGAGTCCCGGAAACGCCCCCGGGGTGTCAATGAGGGTAACGATAGGTTTATCAAATTTCTCAGCAAGTTTCATCAGTCGCATGGCTTTTCTATAACCTTCGGGGTTTGCCATGCCGAAGTTCCTGTACTGCCGCATTTTGGTATTAATGCCTTTTTGATGCCCTATAAACATGATTGTCTGCCCGTCAAGCGATGCAAAGCCGCCCACTATCGCCTTGTCATCTTTCACATGCCTGTCGCCATGAAATTCAACAAAATTGCTGCACATGTTTTCTATATAAAACAGCGAGTATGGCCTGTCCGGGTGTCGACTTAGCTGCACTTTCTGCCAACCTGAAAGGTTGCTGTAGATCTCATGCTTTTTAGTTTTTATTTTCTCCTCCAGCTCACTGAGTGGCTTTGAGATATCAATTTTTTGTTTATCCCCCATCTTTCTCAGTTTCTCCATTTCCTCGTAGAGTTCAGCGATAGGTTGTTCAAAGTCAAGGAATACCATAGGTTCAGTTTTTCAATTATACTAACTTCAGCACCGCTATAAAAAGTATTGGAAAGCACGAAAATATTTACAAAAACCGATAGGTTGGTAGCATTTAAGGTGATTTTTGAGGTGTGGTTGATAAGTAAGAGCATAAAAAAAACCGACAGTGATGCCGGTTTTTCAAATGAATACCAAAAAAAGTTTACTTATTTATTATCAGTTTTCTTACCATCACTCCTTCTTCGCTTATTGCCCTCACAAGGTAATTGCCGGATGAAAGCATTGATGTAACCTGCAGTATGATGTTTTGAGATATCTGCTCTTTATTTTCAAAAACTACATCTCCCTGCATATTGAGTATCTGGATATTGATGTTTCCGGATGCTGTTATATCTGATAGATGAATAGTAAAATCACCATTGCTCGGGTTGGGGGAAACACTGAAGTTTGCAAACTCCTGCACATCTTCCACCCCTACTGAATTAATAACCTGCAGAGCATCTGAAGTATCAATACAGCTAGTAAGGTTGGTTACCTCCAGTGCATAACTTCCTATTTCTATTACGATGAGGCTAGTACCTACTGCGCCGGCTATTTCAGCGCCGTCTTTTAGCCACTGATAAGCCAAACCCGAACCTGTAGTAGTAGAGTTGATAGTAACGCTGCCTGAAACAGCCAGGTCTAAACTTCCCGTAGCAGCAATTGTTGCTATCGGGCCTACATTTGTTACAGCCACTGTAGTGGAAGTTGATTCACATCCTGATGCTGACACTATAACATAGTAGTTACCTACTTCTGTTGCAGTGTAAGAAATGGCTGTGGCTCCTGCAATAGCTACCGCATCTTTATACCACTGGTAAGTGTATCCTGTACCTGAGATAGTTGTGAGGGTAACTGCTCCTGTTGCACAAATATTTGTTGAACCATCTGTAGTTACGGTAGCCGCAGCACCTTCGTTAGTAACTTCCACAAAGGTGGAAGTAGCGCTGCAACTTGTTCCATTTGAAACAGTAACTGTATAAAATCCTGCGGTAGTAGCAGTATAACTCATAGCTGTTGCGCCTGCTATATCTGAACCATCTAATTGCCACTGATATGTGTAACCTGTGCCTGTTGCAGTAGTACTCAGGGTAACTGAACCTGTTCCACAAATACTTACCGGGCCTATCGGACTAATATCAGGTGTTGTAAATGCCTCAACAAAAAGGGTTGCAGTTGCAGAAGTATCTATTCCGCAGGAGCCGCTCACTATCACATAAAACTCATGTGAATAAGCTGTAGTTACGTCGCTTATAAATAAAGTACTTGTGCTTGTTGTGATGGTAGGACCGCCCAGAAATTCCCAGGTAAATGTTGTGGCGCTTCCTGAAACACCTACAGTTATTGTAACATCAGATCCTTCGCAAGTGCTTATATCTTCCGGATCCTCAGTGATATTCAAACTGCAGGGTCCGAGATTCACAAACCAGTAATCCTGGTTTCCGGCACCACCATGATGGAATGAAACATCATCTCCCTCAGATTTTGTGAAACCGAAAGCTATATAATCTTCTGTTCCGAGCGGGATGATACCTTGGCCCACATCATCCTGGCTGCCGCCGAGTGATGCTGTAGAAACAATATTAAAATCTTCATCTGTTTTTACTACCCAGAAATCACTGTTGCTTCCTCCATGATGACCTGTTACATCATTATCACTGGAGGCTGATTCTCCTGTGAGAACATATCCTCCGTCAAGGTCATTTACGATTACGTATGCCTTGTCATCAACTGAACCGCCATAGTTTTTGTTGTTCAGTAATACGCCATCCGGATCTATTTCAATCAGCCAATAATCATACCTGTTGGTTTCACCGTAGTGTCCTGAAACATCGCCGTTATTGGATTTTGCTGAACCGCCTACAACATAGTTTCCTGCACCGTTCTCAATGATGCTTCTTGCCTCATCATCTACTTCCCCACCGTAGCATACAGCCCAAACTAAAGAACCTTCAGTATCGAGGCGTAACACCCAATAATCGTCAAAGAACATTCCTGTTGGGGAATGATTACCCGTTACATCACCATCATTGGAATCTGCACTCCCCACTACCATGTATCCGTCAGAAATTTCCAGAGCAGCATAAGCAATATCGTTGCGGGTTCCGCCGTAACTCTGCACCCATTCAAACACCCCGTCTGAGTCTATTTTCAGTATCCAGTAATCATCTAATCCCTGGTTTCCGGAAACATCCCCTGTTGTTGATTTTGAGGCTCCCACACAAAGAAAACCACCATCAGAAGTTGCAGTTATATTATTGAATTGATCTTCGTCCGGTCCGCCGTATGTGAATTGCCATTCAAGGTCACCATCAGCATCTATTTTAAATACCCAACCGTCTTTGTTGCCGGCATTATCAGTAATGTCGCCATCAGACGAAAAAGTAGAACCGGTTACTACCCAGCCTCCATCTCCAGCAGGTACTACCGCCCTACAGAAATCGTTTTCAGTTCCTCCGTAGGTTTCGTCCCAGAGAATGTTTCCATCAGCATCAATTTCAAGTATCCAAAAATCCAATTTACCGATGGTATCCGTAACATCATCATCCCCGCTATCCGTATATCCCGCAAGAATATATCCACCAGTACCGGAAGCTTTCATATCGAACCCGAAATCATTTTCAGTTCCCCCAAAGGTTTTTTCAAAATCAACCCCCAATTGGGCGAATAGGGGCAGCCCGACAACAGCAAGCATTGCCGTAATACAAATTTGTTTTTTCATAATTATAATTGTTACTTTTTTTTAGAATGTTTTTTAATGGGTTTTGATAATATTTTTATGAGTTGTGAATTGTTTGCCTGTAATGCGGATAGTGTATGCCCCGGCAGGTAATAAGCTGAGGTTCAGGATCCTGTTGCCGGTAGAAGGTATTTCTGTTTCATAAACTGTTTCTCCCCCGGTGTTCACTACGGCTATAAACAAAATTTCACCCGTATTATAATTGATAGATACTGAAAACAAGCCGTTGCTCGGGTTTGGATAAATATTTACTTCAGATGAAAAGTCTTTATCTGTAAGTGTATTGCATGAATTAATAACATGTAATGATGATGAAGTATCTGAACATCCCGCAGTTGTGGTTATTACAAGGGAATAAAAACCAGTGTCAGAAGCTACAAAAGAAGCCCCCACTGCACCGCTAATAACAACATCATTTAACAACCATTGAAAAGCATATCCTGCGCCTGAGGATGCATTGTTGAGTGTTACACTGCCTGTCTCGCATATATCAAGATCACCAGCCGCTGTTATCAGGGATTCTGGGCTGCTGTTTGTAACTGTAATATCTGATGACTGAACAATACAGAAACCGTAAGCTACCACTACATGATACACACCAACTGTAGAAGCTGTGTAAGAGGAAGAGGTGGCACCGCTTATGCTAGAGTCGTCTTTAAACCATTGATAAGTGTATAATGAACCAGTAACAGTTGAAAATCCTACTGTTCCTCCACCGCATAAGTTGGTTGAACCTGAAATTGTTACAGTAGCAGTTGTAAAACTTTCACTTATATCCACTTCATCTGACACAGCTGTGCAACCATCACTGTTTGATATTTCTACAGAGAAGCTACCTTCTCCTTCTGCAAGATATGTTGTGCTTGTTGCACCACTGATTTCTACTCCGTCATTCAGCCATTGGTAAGAATAATCGGGGTCAGTTGTTAGGCAGGTTATAAGTATCGGGCCGGTTTCACAATAATCACTTGGTGTAGTTGGGGAGATGCTGGGTGTAATAAGTGAAGAGAGTGTTAACGTAGCTGTAGCTGAAGTATCACTCCCACAATCTCCTTCAACAATAAAGTAATAATCGCCATTGTATTCAGCAGTAAGTGGGGAGATGGTGATAGTAGGTTCTGTTGAAGAAACCTCTATACCGCTAAAGACCCATGTATAAAGAAATGCTCCTGTGCTTGAACTTGCTGTGAGCGTTATGCTTGAGCCAATACAACTGGAAATATCAATTGGTTCAGAAAAAATCTCGGGTTCGCAGGGAGCGAAATTCACCACCCAATAATCATGGTTTGGACCTGAACCATAATGAAAAGAAACATCTCCGCTAATTGATTTTGTATAGCCTACTGCTATATAATACCCGAAGCCGTATGGATAAACATTTCTGCCAATATCATCATTAATGCCCCCAAAATTATTTGCCCAAACTACGTCATAAGAACTGTTTACCTTCATGAGTATAAAGTCCGGAGAATCTGAGCTACCATAGTGCCCGCTCAAATCTTCATCGCCCGATTCTGAATTACCGGCGATTATAAAATCACCGTCAAGGTCATAAACGATACGGTTCACTTCGTCATCATAAGACCCCCCCAGGTTTTTTTCGTTTATTATGTTTCCGTCTTCATCCAACTCCACCAACCAGATATCCGAATAGGTTGTTGAAAAATAATGCCCGCCTACATCGCCGTTGTCAGAAAAAGAGTTTCCGGCAATCAAGTAATTACCACCCGTTGTGTAAAGAACATTTGATGCATATTCAGTAAGATCTCCGCCAAGGGATTTTTGCCAGTCAATATTGCCACTGTAATCTGTTTTTATCACCCAGTAATCAGCAGTAGTTACATCACCATGATGGCCTGAAACATCAACATCGTTTGAATAAGAATATCCGGCTATTACATATCCGTCATATCCTTCAGTTGCATGGAACCCGAAGTCGCCGGCTGTGCCGCCATAGTTTTTTTGCCAGTCAAGATCTCCATCGTCTTGAATCTTTATTACCCATAGATCATTAGAGCCGTAATTATCAGTTAAATCCTCATTATCGGATGTCGCATTACCAATACATAAGTACCCGCCGTCAGAAGTACCAATGATGCCGTTTAAAAGTTCTATCGTATCTCCCCCAAAACATTCTTGCCATAACAAGTCGCCGTCAGTATTGATCTTAAAAACCCAGGCATCCCGCTGTCCATTATTACCGGAAACATCTCCATCATTTGAGTATGTTGAACCTGCAATTACATATCCTTCGCCATCAGGAGAAAAAACCATTCCTTTTGCATAGTCATTCAGAGAGCCGCCGTAACTCTGTTCCCACAGTACGTTTCCATCTATATCAATCTTCACCACCCAAACATCCTGTTGCCCCTCCGTATCAGTGATCAAACCATCATCAGAATCTGTTGTTCCCAATACCAGATAGTTACCATCGGGAGTTGGAAAAACATCATAACAGAGATCATTATCAGAACCACCAAGGCTTTTTTCCCATAAGATGGAAGTTTGTGAAAAAGTTGTAAATACACCTGCAACAAGGAGAAGAGAAAGCAGAGTACTAATTTGTTTCATAATCTTTTTTGTTTTGAAGGATGCTGCAAAGATAAGCAGAGCGCACTTAAGTTGATGTAGAGTTGATTTCTGCTTAACCACGAATTTGTCAAATCCCCTATACCTCAAGCAGTTCCCGGGCGTTACTCAGTGCAGAAGCAGTAGGTTTATCGCCGCTCAGCATTTTAGCTATTTCTGTAAGGCGTTCTTCCCGACTTAATAATTTAATATGAGTGTGAGTTGAGGCTTTTCCTGCAACTTTATAAACATATAAATGATGCTGTCCTTTACTTGCTATTTGTGGCAAGTGAGTGATAGAGATCACCTGGTGTTGGTTTGCCAGACGATGGAGAATATTGCCAACTTTATGTGCTGTTTCTCCGCTCACCCCAGAGTCAATTTCGTCAAAAATCAATGTGGGCAATGCGGTGGATTTTGCAAGGAGTGATTTGAGGCAAAGCATTAATCTTGACAATTCACCGCCTGAAGCAACTTTTTTTATGTCTTGTGGTGCTGAGCCTTTATTTGCAGAAAACAAAAACTGTATTACATCTGCTCCTGAATTTGTAAGGTATTTTTCGGTGTCATAAATATGATGGATGGAAAAT
>JBJXHH010000007.1:0-4874 GCA_046160675.1 Chitinophagales bacterium | reverse complement strand
CTTCTGTATCTGTTTACATACTCACGGATGCTTGCATTACTTTTAAGAAAATCATCTTTATACCAATCAAATATTTGTGAAATAAATACTTTTTTGTTTGCTGGATCTATCCTGATGAAATCTGGATCATTTAGTGCTTTTTTAGTTTGAGCATTCAGTTGCGCCTGAACCTTGTCTGGCATATAAGCTTCATTTAACATTTTCGGGCAACCTTTTGCCGCACAGACCAACACAAAGTGAACTCTTGGGTCTGGCCGAAGTTTTTTATTTTCAATTTCATTTAAAGTAAGAGTTTCTCCGGCAATGGAAAATTTTATTGCATCAAAGAAGCCTTTCACATCAAGCGGGGAGGTAATGGGCATATGATCAACAACATTTTGTATCACCAAAAGATTATAAGCATTAATATAAAATGCTGTTTTTGTATCCTTTGAAGCCTCAGCAAGGTCGGCTTGTTGAATCATGGTAGTAAGTGCATCTAATTGGTTTCTGTTAGTTTTAATGGCCTGATAGTCAACTTTTCCACCAGCTACGTAAGTTCCAATAAATGTATTTGACAATGTGAAAAATTCCGAGAGATCAACAACATTTTCTGATACTGCATATTCATTAGTGTCTTCATTAGTAAAATTGATTGCTGGAACACTATAAGAAATGAGAGTCATACCAGCAGTTAATAACAAAATGTGTAACATAATAATTAATTTTTATATAAATCAGGAACAAAAGTACTGTGTTCCCTGGCATGTAAGAAAGACAAAAACCGGAGCTTTCCACATCCCAACTGCATATTATTCGGGAAACACTTTGCACATTTGTCAAAAATAAAGCCAGATGACCATATTTGAACAACGGACTGAAAATTCTGTAACCCGGACAGTAAAGGCTATTTTCCCGAATACTACAAATCATTATGATACGTTATTCGGCGGAACCGCTCTAATGTGGATGGATGAGGTTGCTTTTATAACCGCAACCCGCTTCAGCAGGCAAAAGATGGTAACGGTGAGTAGCGATAGGGTAGATTTTAAGAAGCCTGTTCCGGCGGGAACTATAGCCGAACTTGTAGGGAAGGTAAAATCTGTTGGTACGACAAGTATAATTGTAAAAGTTGAAGTATTTTTGGAGCAGATGTATTCCGATGACAGAGAAAAAGCCATGGAGGGTACTTTCACCATGGTCGCAATCGATGAAAACAAACACCCGGTGAAGATTGCATACTAAAATTTCCGGCACACACTTTCAAATATCAAACTATAAACCTTATAAATAGGGTAATGAACTATTTGCACCATATTATTACCAAGCTTGACTTCAATACTGAAAGGTATATTCTAATCGGGCTATTCACTCTCCTGCCACTCATGTTGCTGTTAGAGGTAAAAATGAATATTGATGTGATGAATTATAAAAACATCAGACTACTATTTGCAGGTACAGCACTCTTCTTATTCATTCTATCCTACCTGCTCCCTCTTGTAAAAAGAAACCTAAACCATTTACTCACTGCATATATTTATGTGTTTACATCTCATACAATATTCTTGAATTATGTAAATGATTTTAGTTTTTATTTTTCTGCTTTACTCGTAGGTACTGTAACAATTTGTTCATTTTTTTTCAACAGTTGGAGGCAATTATTTGTGTATCAGCTTTCCATGCTGCTTGTGGTTCTGCAGGCTTCATTTCTTACAACGGGCACAAATGACAATATAATCATGTTCTTGAGTTTTTACATCGTAATGAATATTGTTGTTGCAGGTGTGCAAACTTATATATTTCACAAACAGGAAAAGTTAGAAAAAATAAGTAGCCAACTAAAGGCTTCAACCCAGCGACTAATGGAATCCAATAAATCCCTTGAGCAATTTGCCTACATAGCCTCTCATGACTTGAAAGAACCTTTACGTACAGTTAACAGTTATCTTGGGCTTTTGAAAAGAAGATATAGTGGAAATCTGGATTTAGATGCAGATGAGTTTATAAAAATGTGCACTGATGCCACTAAAAGAATGCATGAGTTGATAGATGGGTTACTAAAATATTCGAAAAACAGTGCCGATAAAATGGAAATCAAAGAAATAAACCTGAATGAAGTGGTTGATCATGTTTTAGGTAACTTGGAAACTTCTATTTCTGAAAACAAGGCGAATATTGAAGTACAGAAATTACCCACAATAGAAGGGGATAAAGTACAATTATCTCAACTATTCCAAAATCTTATAAGTAACGCCATCAAATACCGTTCTGAACTTGCCCCCAAAATATTTATTCAATTCAGGGGAACTGATAGCGGACAAGCCTTGATAAGTGTGGAAGATAATGGTATAGGGCTACCTGAAAATAAAAGAGCAGAGGTATTTAAATTGTTTAGCAGGTATCATACTGAAAAAGCTGACGGATCCGGTCTTGGGTTGGCGATATGTGAAAAGATAGTTTCAAATCATAAAGGAAATATTTGGGTTGAAAACTCGGATGGGAATGGTTGCAAGTTCTGCTTTACTCTGGAAATGAATTAGATCCTGCGCACCTGTATAATTTATAGAGTATTTTCCCGTTGTTTATGGAATATCAGGGACGGAGTTTGTTTTATTGCACCGGGTTGTTTTTCTTTGTAATCAAGAAGATCACAAACTATTTCATGAAAAGAACATTTTATATTTTTTGTTTAGTTGCTACAATTGCTATTTTTCCATCTTGTGAAAAATGTACAATTTGTACATACATAGACCAAAGCACAGGTGAAGAAGTAATTGAAGAATACTGCGGCTCTGAAAAACAAGTCTCTAACTTTGAGGAGGATTTTGAATTAGATTGGATAAACCACGGTGGATATTGTCTTAGGTATTAATAAAATAATCCCGATCAATGAAACATTTGTTTACAATATTCTCTGTATTTATCCTTATTGCCTGCGTATCCTGCACTCAATGCACAGTTTGTGAATATTATTATGTACTTCCATCAAGCGGCGATACAATCTCAGGTAATGAAGATTACTGCGGCTCAAATAAACTCGTATCTGATTTTGAAGATTTCTATAAACAGGATATTCAAACACAAGCCGGTTTTGCTGGCACAGCTGCACAGGTTATCTGTACCAGATCAAGTAAACCATGAGGACTTTCTAGCCGGGTAATTTCTCA
Organism: Chitinophagales bacterium; assembly: GCA_046160675.1. Taxonomy (GTDB): domain Bacteria; phylum Bacteroidota; class Bacteroidia; order Chitinophagales; family BACL12; genus JACMJP01. Next base: position 1,728 of record JBJXHH010000007.1, on the reverse strand, counting down.
AATTGTCTTTTTTCCACCGACTTAAACAATTCGAACAGGAAATTCAACTTGATGTAATATGACTCAGCTGTCTTTTTACTTACAAGGCTGTGAAATAAGTTTGTAGAAATTTTATTTTCGGAAGAACTTTCAATTCCGGCAAACACTCCATCCGGTGTAATGCTTATTATTATCTGGGAGTTTGAAAACTCCATAAAATTTTTTATAAGTAAGAGGAGAGAAGGAGTCACCAGTTTTTCAAAGTTACCTTTATCATTGTAAGCTATAAATAAAGAAGACTTTTTATCAGGTCTTTCATCTGTGATAAGAGGAAGGTCTAAAGATTTATGTAAATCAATTTCCGAAGCAATAATTATTTTTTCTGCGGTTGCTATCGGAAATTTAGCGACACCTGCAATTCCATTAAAATGTACCCGGTTAATTCCTTTTGCTTCATTTTTACTCTCTGAGTGCACTTCCGAAATTTGCATATGCATAGTTCCTGCATTGCCCTCCACAAGGTTTTTCCCGCCATATTGGTTTGGAAAACCCGTAATGAGCAACCCTTCCTGCATGTCTTTCAGCTTTATATACCTGTCAGCATCAAACATGAATTTTGAAAATACAAAACGGGAGACATTGCTGATGATGGTTTTTTCATGTTGTTGCTCAAGGTAAAAAAAGGGGATACGATAATATTTTGTGTACCAAAAAATAAAAAGCGCCAATAGAACCATACCTATTAACATCCATGTCATTGCTTCTGCAATGAAACATACACTCATAATAAAAATAATAACAGAATCATTAAAAAGTATCTTCTTACGTACCTTGTCCACTTCCCGCAACCGATACTTCAATTCTTGTTGGTAGAATTCCTCAAATTCTGTTTGTGTTGAGTAGCGCATAAATGAGTCAGCCAAAAAGAAATTCAAGAATGTATTTTCCTGCCACTAACCAAAGTATACCTTTAATAAGGAAGAAAAAGAAACCGGCCCAACCTACCCGTTTAAGCCAGAGTTTGGTTTTCTCAGAAAATTTGAGTTTCATTTTTTTTATCTATTTAAATATATTCATTTTTTCGAACAATAGTTTTCTGGGTTTGGTTTTAATTATCTGATAATTTTTTCTTACATAAAATTGTATGTGATTAACAGCCTCTTCCAAATCATCGGTAAAAAGTATAAGCTTCAGGTCTTCGGGAGAAATAGTTTTTACTTCAACCATTTTTTTTAAGAGTTCGTCAATATCCTTATAATATTCTTTTCCTATCATAACTACTGGGAAATCCCTGATAGTTTTTGTTTGAATAAGGGTAAGTGTTTCAAAAAGCTCATCCATAGTGCCCACCCCGCCAGGCATCACAACAAAACCGTAAGAATATTTTGTTAATAGGGTTTTGCGAACAAAAAAGTATTTAATGGTGACCCACTTGTGCATATATTTATTGGGCGCCTGCTCCTGTGGCAAAACAATATTACATCCCACACTTTTTCCCCCTCTTTCAAAAGCTCCCCGGTTAGCTGCTTCCATGATACCTGGGCCTCCACCGGTTATAATTGTAAAACCCAGTTCGCTGATTTTTTTTGCTAATTCATAAGCCTTCTTATAATACTCATGATCCTGCCCAAACCTTGCTGACCCAAACACAGTAATACAGGGCCCAACAAAATGTAAAGAACGGTGACCTTTGATAAATTCTTTTGCTACATCAAGAGTAAACAATAATTCTTGCCAGCGGGGGCGAGG
>JBJXHH010000006.1:0-22712 GCA_046160675.1 Chitinophagales bacterium | reverse complement strand
ATAAAAACAAAACCCGTTTCAGCCAGGCGGAAAAAATATATGAAAACATTTTGAGCAAGTCCAACACCACTCACTACCTGCCTGTGTTCCCGCCAGGGTGATTCAGGATTTACAATGCACCACCCGGTATGTACATTGTGAAAAATGTTCCATGATATGAAAGGGAGTGCTGCGATAAGCAATACAAAAACAGTTTTAAAAATGTTTTTGGGTGAATAATCTTTTTCTACAAAGAAGTACAATAGACCAAGGACAGCAACATATATGATTCCCCTTAAACTCGATAGTAAAAGCAACATGCAGCAAATGAGAAAAAAAACCGTTCGCTTTGAGAGAACAGCATTAATACCCATCAAAAAAAACAGTACTAAAAATATATCAGTACTCATACCAAGAGTTTGGGTGATAATAACTGGATGTGCTGAAAACAAAAGGAAAGGTATCCAATGCTTTTTCACAGCTATAAACCTGTTGCACAGTGTAACAAAAGAATAAAACAAAGTAATAACAACAACGAACATTGCCCAGTGGCTTACCTCCAGGCTCTTACCGAAGATTTTCCAAACAACTGCAAAAAAAACAGGTAATAAGGGTGGATGACCTGTATTGTAATCATCTGGTATGATGAGGTTTGTAAAATTATTATCGTAAAACAGGTTTGCCGGGTGGCTAATTAATGCTATCTGATCGCCGTAAAATGGAAGGGTCTTATACCGGAGGGTTAACCCCAACCAGACTAAAAAGAAAAGAAAAATTAAGATGATAAGTCTTCGGTTCATCTCGATTACAACCCGCCTGCCAAACTGACAGGAATTTAGTATTTTTGCATGCAATGTACAATAACACAGGAATATTAGAGGGGTTGGAAATGCACAAACCACTTGAAGAAAACAGGCAGGGTGAAGTGATGGAGGCGGAGGTTTTTACCCAAGAAAAAACTTCCCGAAAGTTTTACATTGAAAGCTATGGCTGCCAGATGAACTTCAGCGATAGTGAAATCATTGCTTCCATCCTGTTCAAGAGCGGCTTTGGAATCACAAAAGATTACCTGGAAGCAGATCTTATTTTACTTAATACCTGCGCAATTAGGGATAATGCAGAACAGCGGGTACGCCACAGGTTACAGGAACTGAAAATTGTAAAAAAACATAAACCTGAAGCATTAATAGGGATGCTCGGCTGCATGGCCGAAAGATTGAAAGCCAATTTACTTGAAGAAGAAAAATTAGTTGATATTGTATGTGGCCCTGATGCTTACAGAGATCTCCCCAAACTTGTTTCCACAGCAGATGAAGGGCAGAAAGCTGTGAATGTTTTACTGAGCCGGGAAGAAACATATAGTGATATTTCTCCCCTACGTTTAGATAGTAATGGTATATGTGCCTTCATTTCGATTATGCGAGGGTGTGATAACATGTGTTCGTTTTGTGTTGTGCCATTCACAAGAGGAAGGGAAAGGAGCCGGAGTGCATTTTCAATTATAGCAGAAGCAAAAGAATTGTTCCAAAGAGGTTTTAGGGAAGTGACTTTACTGGGACAAAATGTAGACTCGTACAAATGGGAAAATCCTGAAAACGGAAAAGTGATTTCGTTTGCTGAACTCCTTGTCAGGGTGGCAGAAGTTGATCCCTTACTGAGGGTGAGATTTTCTACATCACATCCCAAGGACATGACAGATGAAGTTTTATTTGCAATGGCAAAGCATGAAAACATTTGCAACTACATTCACCTGCCTGTGCAAAGCGGGAATTCAAGGATTCTTGAACTCATGAACCGCACCTATGACCGAGAGTGGTACCTGAACCGGATAGACGCAATAAAAAGAATTGTTCCTGATTGTGGAATTTCCACCGATGTTATAGCAGGCTTTTGTTCTGAAACAGAGGAAGAACATGCTGATACCCTGAGTTTGATGGAGAGGGTTATGTATGATATGAGTTATATGTTTTTTTATAGTGAACGTCCTGGGACTTTAGCTGAGAGAAAATATAAAGATGATGTTCCTGAGGAAATCAAAAAAAGGAGGCTGAATGAGATTATCGCCCTGCAGAACAAACATTCACTTGTGAAAAACAAGACTGACATAGGGAAAATTTGTAAAGTTCTGGTTGAAAGGCCTTCAAAAAGAAATGTGAAAGATATGTGTGGAAGAAATGATCAAAACAAGATGGTAGTTTTCCCGGGGGAAAATATAAAACCCGGAGAGTACGTCAATGTACTGATTAAAGATTGCACTTCAGCAACGCTGATCGGAAAAATTGTTTCCAAAACCAACTAACGGTTCCTTTTATCATGGCAGATGAGATTCAAAGTATAAAACAACGTTTCGGTATTATCGGAAACTCACCGGGGCTTCACTATGCTCTTAGTGTAGCTGCCCGTGTAGCACCTACTAATCTTACAGTTCTCATAACAGGCGAAAGTGGGGTCGGAAAAGAAATTTTTTCACAAATCATTCATTCATACTCTACAAGAAAACACGGGCCTTTTATTGCTGTCAACTGCGGGGCAATTCCAGAGGGAACCATTGATTCTGAGTTGTTCGGGCATGTAAAAGGCTCATTTACGAATGCAGTTGATGACAGGAAAGGATACTTTGAAACTGTAAACGGAGGAACAATTTTTCTTGATGAAATTGGCGAATTGCCTTTAGGTACACAGGCAAGGCTTCTAAGAGTACTCGAAGCAGGTGAATATATCAGGGTGGGCTCAAGTAAAGTTCAAAAAACGGATGTGAGAGTTGTAGCAGCCACAAATGTTGACCTGCATAAGCTAATTTCTAATGGCAAGTTCAGGGAAGATCTTTTTTATAGGCTCAATACAGTTCCCATCTCAGTGCCTGCGCTCAGGGAGCGAAGAGAAGATATCCATTTACTGTTTAGAAAATTCAGTACTGATTTTTCAGAAAAATATCGAACACCTTCTGTCGTTTTAGATGCAGGAGCTGTTGAAATGCTTACAAATTATAATTGGCCCGGAAATATCCGGGAATTGAAAAATATTGCGGAACAAGCAAGTGTACTTGCAACGGATAAAATTATCACTATAGAAGAACTGAAAAAGTTTTTACCTGATATTTCGAAAACAAACCTTCCCGCTTTAATGAATAATGCAAACGGAAATGACTATACAGAGAGAGAATTACTATATAAAGTGCTGTTTGATATGAAAAAAGATGTGCAGGATCTGAAGCAATTTGTACTGCACATGGCAGAAGCGAACCAGCTCAAAACAGAACCAGTAAATGGCAACGTACTTACAGAAACTTATGTCTCAGCTTATAATCAACCCCAGCATGTTTCTCCACAAAACCAACCTGTAGTTATTGATCAACCTCAAAATTATATTCAGGAACATGAAGAAGAAAATTTATCATTAGTAGATAAAGAAAGAGAATTGATTGAAAAAGCATTGATAAAACACAAAGGCAAACGCAAAGATGCAGCATTAGATTTAGGTATATCTGAAAGAACACTTTACAGGAAAATAAAAGAATATAATATACAGGAAGACTACCTCGATGACAAATAGATACAATTTCTTAATATTGATTTTTGGGGGCTTCCTAGGTTCCGCAGCAACTTGCTCGCTTTCACTTAGTGGAACTTCCATTCCTCCTGAAATTAAAAGTGTAACAATCAATTATTTCCCTAATCAATCAGCATTTGTTGCAACAACCCTCAGTCAAACTTTTACACAAACACTGATTGATAAATTCAACCGGGAATCAAGCCTTGCAATAAAAGATAAAGGAGGCGACTGGGAATTTTCAGGAGCTATTACTGAATACAGAACTTCGCCTATTGCCCCGACGGGTAACGAAACAACAGCTCTGAACAGGCTGACAATAGGGGTTAAAGTTGAATTTAAGGATAAAATAGACGATACGAGAAGCTGGACACAATCTTTTTCCCGTTTCTCAGATTACGAATCAACGCAGGTTTTAAGCCAGGTAGAGAGTGACCTGATTGAAGAAATTTCAGAACAACTGGCAGATGATATATTTTTGAAAGTTGCCGGAAACTGGTAATGGAAAAAGAACAATTCAATCAAATAATCTCTGATATTCATCTTTTACAAGATGCTGATGTAAAAGAATTGCGCCAGCTTATTGAAAGATATCCCTGGTTCCAATTGCCCCGTATTCTACTTGTAAAAAAAATGCAGATAGAGCACAGCCCTCATTTTGATGAAGCTTTAAAAAAAGCAGCAACTTACATCTATGATCGTTCGGTTTTGTTTCAGCTCATTGAGAGAACGACTCTCAGAAAAATGCAAATAGCTGGAGTTGATGATAAGCAGGTGGAAGTACCTTTACATACCATTCCTCAAAAGGAGGTTTTCCAAGTTATAGAAGAGAAGGAAATGAAAGTTGAGGAAATAATACCTGATGAGATCCTTGAGGAACTGATGATAAATGAAAAATTTGAAACAGCTATTATAAGTGAGCAAAAGGAAGATGAGGCAACATTTGTAGAAGAGACCCCAGAAGAACCACTTTTTGAATTTAACCTGTATGAATTGCAAATGTTGAAGGAAAAAAACGATGCAACTCTCGGTGAATTAGTAAAAGATATAACAGGAAAAACCATTTCTTCAGAAGAGGCAGTAATGATTTCTCAGACGGAGATTCACACATTTATTGAATGGCTGCAACTTATTTCCGGCCCTAGCAAGGGTTCCTTAGTAATATTAAATGAAAATCACAAACCCCGGAAAGTTTTATTAAAAGGGCGGATGCCTTCTTCAGAAAATTTTGATGAACAAGATGCCGATATACTTGCTACAAAAAGCCTCCATTTGCATGATCACCTCATAACAGAAACCTATGCACAGATTCTTGCTCTTCAAGGCAAGAAACAAAGGGCGGCTCAGATGTATGAAAAGCTTCGTTTGAAATACCCGCAAAAAAGCGCTTACTTTGCAGAAAAAATAAAAGAATTATAGTTATATGTTCACATTAATAGTAATAATTGCCCTTGTAATATGTGTTGCGTTGGGGCTATTCATATTGATACAAAACCCCAAAGGGGGAGGGCTAAGTGGTAGTTTTGGCGGTGCTGCCAATCAATTATTTGGCTATAGCCGCAGTGCAGATGGTATTGAAAAATGGACCTGGTATATGATCTGTGCTGTTTTTGTACTTTGCCTTGCCTCTGCTGCGTTTAAGCCGGCAGACTCAACCCCAACTTTGAATATTCCTGGTGCTGAATCACAAGGGCCTTCTACCGGAACACAGGATATCCCAACACTTGATGAAGTTCCCGTTGAAGATCCTGGAACTACAACTACTGACCCAACAGACCCTAGCAAGTAACAAACTGCATATGCAGATTCAAAATAATTCAAACCTCCCGATATAAAATCGGGAGGTTTTTCTTTAAAGTCCTTGAAAAGTGATCTTCGAATACTAATCCCAAAGTCCAAGCTTATAAGTATTTTATCCAGACAAATTTAGGCCTGTATATGTCGGCATTAGAAAACAGGTCGAAGAAATCCATCGCATTGATGTTATAACTCATAAGCATATATCCATCAGTTGTGAGAATTTGCGGATGAACAAAAGCATTATATGTCCATGCATCTGGGCCTGCATCAGCAGTATAAATTTTTTTCTTTCCCGACCAAGGGCCTAATGGTGAGGATGAATGATAAGTGTATATATTTTTTCCCAGCAAACCTTCCTGCGTTACAAGCCTGTATCGGCCAGCATCATAAAAAACTGAAAATTGGGCTGATACATCAATGTTCCCTGAAGGGTTTTTTTTCAATCTCCCATCCGTGCCAGGGTAAGTAGTTTGCCATACCGAAGTTGCAGCATTGTAATAGGTAAGTGGGGCATATAAGTTATCTTGCGGTAGCCTTGCTAGCTGTACATATTTAAATATTCCCTGCGTTTCCGGTGAATAAATATATAAGAAACTGTCCTCTTCAAAAACAGTTGCTCCAAAGAAAACATCATCATCAATTTCCCAAACTGTTGTTCGGCTTACTTCGCTAATATCCGGCAGTGAAAATTTTACGAGATCGGTTTGTAAGTAATGAAAATCAAAAGTGCCTGTGCCGGTTCTTTCGAAAAGTTGCATGAATACATATAACTCATCATCCACAACAGTTCCATCGCCGGGCCAGTACCATTCATTCGCAGGGTCGGGTGTATTCACAAAAGCTTCAGGCTCATCAATACTTCCGGTTACTAATGTTGTAAAATCATTATACCCGGGCCCATCCTGTAGCATAAAACAATTTCTTATCAACCCGCTTGAGGGTCTCGTCCTGTCTGCATAAACTGTATCAAGAAATGAATCGCCAAACATCCAAAGATTTCTTCCATCAGGCAATGCGACAGAATATGTAGCATCACCGCCAGTCCACCCATTGCCGTAGCGAGTAAAAAAGTTGTTGTACTTGTTAGAAGGTTTAACCAGCACAGTAGTAGCAAGATGCGCCTGAAGTTCAGCATCAATAATTAAGGTTTCTTTTTTGCAGGAAAACATGCAAATTACGAAGGCGCCTATTATCAATTGTTTCATATCGTGAAGATAATGATTCTGCAAAATTTCTAAGCTGCAGTTTCGGCAAAATCTATTCTTTCACCAATTTGTTTATATTCGTGCCGATTAAATAACAACTATGGAGGATATTTTAAGAGGGTTGCTTGGAGTTGTTTCTTTAGTAGGTATCTGTTACTTACTGAGTAGCAACAGAAAAGCAATTGATTGGAAGTTAGTAGGAGCCGGGCTGGTGATACAACTCGTTTTTGCAATACTCATTATATATGTTCCAATTGTAAAAGATGCTTTTCAGATACTTGCGAATTTTTTTGTGAATTTGGTTGGGTATACAGAAGCCGGGGCGAATTTTGTACTTGGCAGCTGGCCTGCACAAACCGAAGTACAGGACGGGATCACAGGGCAGTTATATAATGTTGGTTTCATCTTCGCTTTTAAGGTGTTACCCACAGTTTTGTTCTTTTCAGCACTCACATCTCTTTTATATTACCTGGGAGTATTACAAAAGATCGTATACGGTTTTGCTTGGGTGATGAGTAAAACAATGAAACTCAGCGGTGCTGAAAGCTTGAACGCTGCCGGCAATATTTTCCTGGGGCAAACGGAAGCTCCCTTGCTTATTCGCCCTTACCTTGAAAAAATGACCAAAAGCGAGGTATTGTGTGTGATGGTAGGTGGTATGGCTACAATAGCAGGTGGAGTTATGGCAGCTTACATCGGGTTCCTTGGGGGTGATGATGTAGCAAAACAACAGTTTTATGCAATGCATCTTCTAAGTGCTTCTATCATGAGCGCTCCTGCAGCAATAGTTGCTTCAAAAATGTTATATCCCCAAACTGAAAATATTCAACGAAAGTTGGAAGTCAATAAAGAACGGCTTGGTTCTAATGTACTTGAGGCTGTAGCTAATGGTACTACAGACGGTTTAAAGCTGGCAGTAAATGTAGGAGCAATGCTGCTTGTATTTACAGCATTCATGGCTATGTTTAATGGGATATTTTTTTGGCTGGGAGATATTACAAATTTGAACGAAAGGATAGTAATCGCTACGAATAATAAATATGAAGGGCTAACCCTGAGTTATATTTTCGGTTATGCGTTTTCTCCAATAGCCTGGTTGTTAGGCACTCCATCACAAGACATTCTCATTGTAGGGCAGCTGCTGGGTGAAAAAACAATATTGAATGAATTTGTCGCCTACGCATCACTTGGAGGAGTGAAAGACATATTGGATGAAAAGTCTATTATAATAGCGACCTATGCATTATGTGGGTTTTCTAACTTCGCATCCATCGGGATTCAGATTGGAGGTATTGGATCATTAGCCCCTAACCAGCGTACTACGCTTTCTCAACTTGGCATAAAGGCTTTGATTGGCGGAACAATTGCATGTTTTTTTACAGCTGCAATAGCCGGAATGATTATATAATTTATGTATCAATTTATAACAGGGATAGTTTTTGAGCTTACTATAATTGTAATTTTTACAGTAGGTTTTTTGCTCATGAATGGCAACATAAAAATGTTTCTCGGTGGAGAAGAATTTGAAGACTGGAGGTTGAAAAACGGAAGAATTGTAAAGTACATCTGCTTGTTTACACTTGTTATGTTACTGGCTTCGATAGGAATGAAATACATTCTGTTTACCAGCACTGCCCCGGATATGCTACCAACTGACTGATGTGTTGAAAACATATTCAGCACAGGAAGATTCTTTTTAACTTTGCCATATCTATGGACTTCGCATGCAATCTCAGGGTATTGGCATTAATCTTACTTTTTCAAAATGCGATACCCTTACATGCCAAAATGTATCCTGCTGATACGCTAAAAAACGACTCTTCCGCTTTTGCCTTTATTGATGCTGAATTTGATAGTACTGATAATATTGTGAGCTTTAAAAGCGGGCATGGATATTCTATTCAGTATCCAAAAGAGTGGGAGAGAGATAAACGGGCAGGCGATAATGTGATCTTTTATTTAAGGGCTTTCGACCCCAAATTTCCGGCAAACTTCAGGGAGATGCTTACCATTATTAGAGAACCTATAGATGACATTTCAAAACCACTTAAGGATTATGTAATGATGCAAAACACAATTAATGAAAATACCTGGGCAAAGTATGACATCAATTACCAGGTATTAAATATGCAGCCATTTGCTTTACAAACATTTGACGCTTTTCAGACATATTGCACACTTACGGAAGTATCGCAAGAAAAATTGTTGATTACTTTCCTGAAAGATACATATGCTTACAAAATAGAATTCACAGCTACTGATGTTACTTATAAAGATTTTTTGAAGAATGTGAGGAAGGTTGTAAACTCAATTGACTTTACAGAATGATAACTCATTCTACTGTTTTAATTATTTGTTTTGCTCAGCATAAAACCATCTTTTAGTGTATGGATGGTTAGTAAAAAAGTGATATAAAAGAATTGCTTCTTTAGCTCTACCTTTACTTGTGGGGTGTATTCCTCCCTTATCTGCATCTACACAATCCCATGTATAACCCCTGGCATTACCTTTTTCACCATCAGTCCAAAGCAATGGGCCCCAGTCAATAAATGGAATTTCTTCATAGCTGAAGCCTGCAGTTTTTTCAATTTGTTTTTCTATAAGCCACTTTACAGCCCATGAAGAATAATAGGCGGTTGGCTCCCTAAGATCCTGCGGGCCTTTTCCCTCAGGGATGTATCCTGCATAAGTTCTATCCGAAATAAAAATACATTGTATGTTGGGGTAAAATTTTTTTATGTTGAGAATAGTATTTCGATACTTTTCAATTTGTTGTGTACTTTGCTCAGGGAATGGAAGCTGATAACTCCTGATGTCACCAGTTGTTACCCAAGCAACTTGTATTTGCTCTGAGGTAAGTTGTTTACTTCTGATAATAGAATCACAGTTAAACCAATATCTGCTTTCTGCAAATGTCATTGAATTGATATCTTTTCCTCCCTGGGCACCAATGATGATTTTTATTCTATCATTGATGTTCATGATTGCTGAAAGGTCCCGAAAATATCTGCCTGTCATAGCCGCTGTGCTGAAACCAAGTACAAGGAAACCGATACTACCGTTGATTGAGTCAATTTTCCCATCTGCATCAAGGGGCTGAATTTTATTACAGGCTTGCATTCCGTTTTTATAGTGTTCAGCAGGAATGCTGTTAGAACCGCCTGGGTATTTGCCTCCCGTGAACCCTTGAAAAGTATTTTTTGCGAGGTCAGCAATAGGAATAAAACCGGTTGAAGTTTGGGAACAATCCTGGGCAGAAGTTATTGCGGCTAAAAAGGACAGAATACAAATGAACCAATATTTCATATAGCAAAATTAAAAACCCAGCCCAATAGTGAACCTGAAAGGATTTGTTTCAGGATAGATAAAAGTAAAATCCTTAGGCGTATAGCTTACATCAAGCCGGAGTACTTTAAACAGATGTTCAACTCCAGTAGCAAATTCATAATAACTTCCTAATGAATTGCCGGCAAACAAAGCATTGAAAGTGAATACGGGCTGAATCTTCAATTGCTTGAACAAGGGAAGTTTATTGAATAAAAAGCCTTCGGTATGATAAGAAGTATGAATCTCTACAAAAGCTTCAGAAGTGCTGAAAGAATAGTAAGGGAGGTTAAAAAAACTTGTTGAACTAAACCTTGAAAAGATAGTTTCATTTCCTTCAAAATGTTTTATATCCATTATACCAAGGTTCCTTTCATTAAAATAATTCCCTGTAAGAATGGCATATTGCAGGTTTCCGGCTAGGTTTAGTTTAATGATATCCTCTATTTTAAACTCAAGATAATCATATGAAACAGCACTTTTTAAAACGCCCGGTATAGCTTTTTCATAACTCAATTGAAGAGTTGGATATTTGGCTTCAGAAACATATCTTCTGTTTGGGATTCTTGTATATTTTTGAGCGATTATATATTTCAGGTTTCCCCCAAGAATAAATTTATCAGAAAAATTTATCATTGCTGTATCTTCAAGAAAGGGAAAATTATTTGAAGTAAAGGTTTTTGTCTCAAAATCAAAATAAGGGTTAATAGATGGTGCGTTCCAAAGTTGCTTACGCCTAGCATATTCCGAGTGTATTTGAAAGTAAAGCCCGTTAATAAGTTCTATAGAATTACTAACACTTAGAAAATTTTTATGATACAGTTTTAGGAAATTTTTTTCCAATAATAATGTGTAAGAAGAGTTTAACCCATCTCCAATACCCTTCTCATTTATTTGCGTAAAGTCTTTCCCTCCTGAAATTTCAAAGTATGCAAATCTCATAGGTTGATATATGTATTTCAAATACCCTGTTGCAATAAAAGTTTCTGAGGCAAACCCATATTGTAGAGAAGGCTGTAATGTCAACTGCCGTTCATTCTCCCAGTTTTTAGTTATACGCAACTCCGGCTGAATGGAATATCCTTGCACTGTGTTGTAGGCAATTATATCTGCAATACCTGGTGTAGAGTAAACAACATCTTTTTTAGAGTTTCTGTAAGAATACCCAGTTAACAAATTGCCGGGCTTAAGTTTATTTAATACCCTGTCTAAAGAATCTTTATAAGCATCTGTGTTCTTTAATGCATATATTGAATCTTTTAGCCGATAATCAAATACTTCTGTTTCAGTAAGGGGTACAGGACGAATGGAATCCCAATAGATACTATCTTTTTCATTCGCTTTCTCTTCTATTCTTGCTATCTCTGCGTTAAAGAAATTCTGTTCAAAAACAGGGTCAAATATGTAGTCTTTGTAAAATGCATGCGCATAACCTTTTCCTCTTATTCCGAAAACATTGTATTTGAAGGTGTACTGAGTAGAAATTACTGCCCAGCGGTTTTCAACCGGTACATATTGTTGTTTTACAGAAAATGTGTCAATAAATTCAATGCCGTTTTCTTTTGTAATACTGAGTTGGTGGCTGTATATCCTGTAGTCATTTGAAACAATGTATAATTCACCAGAGAACACCGGGTCAGTTTTCCTCTTAGGTGATACTTTGATTTTGTACAATACCTGGTTATTTTCTGTAATAGAACCAAGCAACTCATATTCATAAAAAAACATTGCATTGTTAGCAATTGGAGATACAAAGTTTCTTTCAGATAAACCTTGCCAGTTCAGGTCATTCTCGTAGATGTTAAATTGCATGCCCCTTGCGTCGTTCCAACTAAATTGTGTATTGTCACCACTACGTTTCGAAGCATACATAACCTCCTTTATCTTGCCTGGGTATTGAAAAAAATATAATGAGGATGATTCGGATAAATAAACTACCCCAGTGCCGTTTGAGTCCAGGTCAAAAACTGATTCTACTTCAGGGGTCTTAAAAATTTCAGGTACAAAAGTAATTTCTTGAAGGCCTTTCATATAAACATCGCAACTAAACGATTGAATTTCCAGTAAGTGCTTTTCTCTTCGGGCAATAACCTCTCGCATAATTCTATAGGCAGGATCTTCGCCGTCTTCAATAATTACATCATCAAGTAAAGTAGTTTCTTCTTCCAGCTGAACGTTTAGCTCAACTCTTTCCTCTTTTACCAGAACCTCAATTTCTTTTTTCTTGTATCCGATATATTGAAAAACAACCAGATAATTTCCCTTTTCTACTTGAAAACTATAGAAACCATTTTCATTTGTTGCACAACCCGTTGATGTACCTTTAATGTAAATATTAGCGTAGGGCAGGGGGGTGCCAAAAATATCTTTTACAGTACCGTAAATTTCAGCAGCAAAAATCTGTGATGAAAAGCAAAGCAATACAATACTGAAAATCTTCATATTGAGAATACAGTAAAAATACGTTGAAATGCAGGAAAAATTGTGTAGATGCTGGAATTAATACTCCCTGAAAGTGTAGTTATAACTGGCCCGTAGCCCGAATACAAAATTGCGTTTTGCATAATCATCAAGAGGGTATTGATGTGTGCTGATGTCATTACTAATACTGCTTCTTGCTCCCAGTGTCAGGTAAGAACGGTTGCTTAAGTATACGTCATAATCAACGCCCAAAAGGATGGAGATTTCGTCTTTCTTAAAAATATCCTCATACCCTGAATAAAGTTTTTCTTGTGGGATGTGATATTCGGTAAGCATACCATATTGTAAACCGGCAATATAGTTTACAACAACAGGTTTTTGAGTAAAATCAGATATTCTGGGAACTTTTAGTTTAAAGGTAACAGGGATCTGATTGTAATACAGTGCAAGTGTTTTTTGCACAAGGTTGTTATCTTCACTAAGAACATAATTCTGCCCTTGCACAGAGTTATAAATATAATCCACCTGTACTCCGAATTTGTTTGAAAAATTATACCCCATTGTGATACCTTTTGAAGCACCAAACTTCAAAGATGGTTGAATGGGTTTATCTCCTTTAAAAATATTCCCATTTTCAAGCATAGATGTTTGATTATAACTTGCTGCAACACCCAAACTCATTCCCTTAAGGTTAATATGCGGAGAATAACTTTCTATGTCTTTCATGTAGATTTGCTTCACATTTTCATTCCCATTGTTATAATCATCTAAATATCTTGAAGTCTTTTCCACAATCGGGCTTAGGGCAAGGGAACGTAATGCCGGGTCTTCATTTACTGGAATTGTTGAATTAATAGCAATAGGTTTCGTTGTTGTTGCTATGTTCTTAAGTTGTCTGATAGTTGATTCTGTAATACCATTATTTACAGATTCCTGAGCTAATGAAATTGATATGTCATTAGTTTTAACCGGTTCATCAGTGACAATATTTTGATAGCCCTGGTTTGTAGCAGAACTATTTGATTGCACAGCTATTTCAGAATTAACCGGATAAACAGATATTTCGGTAGGTTTGACTACTATTTGAATTTTCTCTTCATTATTTACAGGGAAATCAGGGTCGGCAAAAGCAGTTTCAACTTCGGGGGTTTTAAATTCTAGTTCAAGTGACGAAGGCTCATATTGATGAGCAGTAAAATTATCATCCCCAGTCAGATTATAAACTAAGAAAAATGAACATAAGAAAAGGAACGCCAATGAATAGGCAATATATTTCCCTTGTGAGGTAGTTGTTGGTGTTTCAGTAGTACTAGTGCCGGGGTGAAGGGTTGATTCTATTTTTTCCCAAACTTCGCCTGAGGGTTTGTACTCATAATGCCGCAACTTCTCCTTAAAAATCTCATCTATATGTTTCTTATCAGCCAATTGCTTTTTGTTTGTAACCAGTTCGCTCTTCTACCATTCTCATCAGTATATACCGTGCCCGAGCTAATTGACTCTTAGACGTTCCTTCACTAATGTTTAGTTGCTCGGCGATTTCTTTATGTGAATAGCCTTCAATTGCATATAAATTGAACACAGTGCGGTAACCGGGCGAAAGTTTTACAACCATTGACATTATATCCTCCGCTGCTAGCATGCTTACTGCATCTTCAGTATGAAATTCAACTTCCAGGTTTTCAACTTCAAGGATGGGGTACATATTTTTCTTGCGGCGATGAATCTCAATAGCTGTATTAACCATAATACGCCTCAGCCAACCCTCAAAAGATCCTTCATGCCGAAACTTTGAAAGATTACGGAAGGCTTTAACAAAACCTTCTTGTAAAATGTCTTCAGCGCCATGATAATCATTAGCATACCGCATGCAAATTCCCAACATTTTGGGGGAATATTTTTCATAGAGATCTTTTTGCGCAGCAGAATTTCCTGATACACAAGACTCTATCAACTCTTTTTCAGAGGCATATTTCATCATTGTTAATTGTGGCATAATAGAAAGGGTTAAGTGGCGAAATTTTAATCAATGTTAACTACATTTTTTGAAAGTCAAAAATGTTTTTCTACATACCTTGTCATGCTTTGAAAGGCTTTTGTACGATGACTTTTAGCAACTTTTTCAACAGGGTTCATCTCTGCAAACGTAAGTACAGAGCCATCTGGAACAAACACAGGGTCATAACCAAATCCTTGCGATCCTCTTGGTTCTTCCAAAATCTTTCCGGTCACAATTCCTAAAAATTGGTCGGTATTTCGGGAACTCACTAAACTAAATACAGTTTTAAATTGTGCCACCCTGTTTTTTATACCCCTCAAATTGTGTAAAAGCAAGCGGATATTAGCTTCCGGATCTCTGCTTCCACTGTAATATGCTGAATGTACACCGGGATCCCCCTTTAAACCTGCCACTTCAAGGCCGCTGTCTTCTGCAAAACAATCGTAGCCATACTTTTGATAGACATAAACCGCTTTCTCCATAGAGTTTTCTTCGATGGTTGCATGAGTTTCTGGCAGTTCTTCAAAACAACCAATCTGTTGAAGGCTTAGGATGGTTATATGGGATGGCAAAACCTGCATCACTTCTTTTATTTTGTTCTTGTTATTTGTCGCAAAAACAAATGTCATATAGAGATGTTAAAAACCTGCTTCAGGGCTTTCCACAGGTGGCCTTTCTGTATATCATTTAGCTGGTCAAGTCGCTTGCTAGTAATAAAGATTGTTCCGTCAAACTCTACGGGTTTATAATTTTCTGTTGTGATATGTATAGAAATTTCATCACAGGAAATCCCGAAAAGCATCACAATTCTGGGCTTAAAAGACTTTTTAAGACGGGTGTACTTTTTTACAATTAATTCATTATAATCTATCAGGACTACATCTTCAAGTTTACAATGAATTGCGGTGACAAGTTTTGAGAGTGTTCCATTTTCGGTTTCAGGTAGCTTTTGGCCGTCAACTGAACGGTAAATAATGAGAATATTCTTTTTATTTTCACCCTTGAAGGAAACAAAGTTGGGTGAATCAGGGGAGATTTCTACCTTTACCTCATCTCCTGTAAAGTAAAGGGTTTCTTCAAACAGTGCCTTGTTATATTGGATGCCCATAAGGTAGTTTTAAAATGGATTGGTTATTCTAAGTAAAGGTACGCCCGGAAAAAGAACAATAACCTGAAATTATAAACAAAATGGATGTAGCGCAAAAAACATATAATATAGATATTGAACTCAACCCCGTGAGTGCTGTGGAGAAAGTTGATTTTGAAAACCTTCAGTTTGGACGGGTATTTACTGATCACATGTTTGAGGCAAATTTCAAGGAAGGTAAATGGCAAGATTGCGCAATCAAACCTCTTACATTTTTGCAACTTCACCCTGCCACTTCAGCGCTCCATTATGGGCAGGCGATCTTTGAAGGTTTGAAAGCTTTTAAATCTATAAATGGGGAATGCAAAATTTTTCGCCCCGATATGAACTTTAAGCGCCTGAACAAAAGCGCCCAACGTATGGCCATTCCTGAACTACCGGAGGAATTGTTCATGGATGCACTATTCAACCTTGTAAAGATTGAAAAGAACTGGATCCCTGACACTGAAGATGGCTCTCTTTACATTCGTCCTTTCATTTTTGCCACTGACGATTTTATAGGTATAAAACCTTCAGATACCTTTAAGCTAGTGATGTTTTGCTGTCCTGTTAGCAAGTATTATTCTGCTCCTGTAAAGGTGTATATTCAGAATGAATATGTCCGTGCTTTTCCGGGGGGAACGGGCGGAGTAAAAGCAGCTGGTAATTATGCTGCAACCATGGAAGGTTTGAAAAAAATTCAGGCAAAAGGATATCACAACATTCTCTGGACGGATGGAATTACACATACAAGGATACAAGAAATAGGTACCATGAATGTGTTTTTTCAGATTGGTGATTCCATTATTACGATTCCCACAGAGGAGGGAACAATTTTAGAGGGTGTAACAAGAGATACTTGCATAGAATTAATAAAAGAGAAAGGCTGGAAACTTGAAGTGCGAGATTTGACTGTAGATGAACTGATTGCCGCACATAAAAACGGTATTTTAAAAGATGCCTTTGGTACAGGTACCGCTGCTACTATAGCACCGATCGGCCTGATAGGATATAAGGAACATGACTACGAACTTCCACCTTTAGAACAAAGAGAAGTTTCTAACTGGCTAAAACAAGAAGTCTGGCAGATCAGAAAGGGGTTAATTGAAGACAGGTTCGGATGGATGAGTAAAGTATAGATCTGCAAATACTCCAAATCCGAAAAAAGCTAAATTACTCCGCACAGTGGGAAAAATTTGCATCATAGAATATATTTTCCCAGCAGCGCCCTACATATCTAAATAACAAAATTTTGTTGATTATCAATTAGTTACATGTAACTAATTGACACCTACCACTGTTGGACTAATATTTTACTTCAACATTGTATCTAAATCAATTTGTATGAAAAATGTATTTATTTTGGCTGCTTGTTTTTTACTGTGTTCAAGTGCATTCGCCCAGGGCGGATCTGCAGCAGGAATTTACTTGGGCGCTAATTTTCCTAACATGAATATACAAAGCCCTGAACTTACTACAGACAACAAAGCCGGTTATCAGATAGGAGTTTTTTACAGGAAGGGGGAAGTTCTTTATGGTCAAATAGGTGTTGAATATCAGCGCATGAAAGGTGACTTTCACTTTGTGGATTCTGCCTCTGTAACGAGAAGCGACGAAGTAGTGCTGAAAACTCTGAATGCGCCTCTTTACATTGGTGCGAATCTGCTGCCTATGACTGATAATATAGTGAATGTAAGAATTTATGGCGGACCAACATTTTCATTATTAGTTGACGTTCCATTAAATGATGTTGAATTAGTAGCAAGTGATTTTAGGCAAGTCCGGATAAATGGAGGATTGGGTGCAGGGCTTGATATCATGTTGTTCAGTCTTGATGTTGGGTATAACTTTGGAGTGAGTGAATTATTCAGTGATGAGTTTGATGGTAAAACAAATTATGCTACTGTTAATGTTGGAATTCACTTTTGATAGGCTTTTCATTCATAGGTAAGACCAGATACATCCTTTCAGGAGGATGTATTTGTATTTTTGAGCTTTAGAAAATAATTATGATACAAAAGATCACTTACGAAAAATTCGGCTCCGGTTCGGAAAACATCATTTTTTTACATGCATTCCCCCTGGACGGTCGAATGTGGGCACAGCAAATTTTAGTGCTGAAAGATCAATACACTCTTTTTGTTCCCGATATGCGTTGCTTTGGAAAAAACTTAAGCAATGATGCAGTTTTCTGTACAATAGATACTTATGCTGACGACATACTGCAGATGATGAATGATGAAAACCTCAACAAAGCAGTGTTATGCGGGCTCTCTATTGGTGGATATATAATTCTCAGATGTATGCAGAAATTTCCTGAACGGATTTCCAAAGTAATTCTTGCAGACACAAAAGCGGAGAATGACGACAATACAGGGCTGTTAAACAGGGCAGCAACAATAACAAAATTGCAGGATGGCAAACAAAATGAAGTGATTGAAGGGCTGCTTGGAAAGTTAATGAGCAAGCATACAATTGATAATAAACCACGGGTGGTAACTGATGTTCGGGAAATGATGGAACAGCAAACTGCCCTGGCTATGCAAAGTGCAACAGCAGCGCTTGCAATGCGAATAAACTCAAAAGAATTTCTAAAAGATATTAAAGTGCCGGCTCTTATTCTTGTTGGCGCAGACGATGCATTAACCCCGCCAGTATTTTCGCAAACTTTGAATGAACAGATTGCAGGCTCTATATTGCATACTATACAGAATGCCGGTCATCTCTCAAACATGGAACAACCAGAGGAGTTTAATGCTTTAGTAATGAAGTTTCTTGAAACATAAAATAAGCATGCAGAAAAATGCGTTTAATTTTCCAATGCATTTTCAATAAAAGCAAGTATTTCTCCTTTTCCGTTTTTGTTTTTTGCAGAGGTAATAAATTTTTTCGGTAAGGTTTCCCAGCTTTGCAATAACTCATTTTCGTACATCTGTACTGCATCACCGCCTGCTTTATTTTTTTTATCTGTTTTTGTAAATACCAGCATAAAAGGGATAGCATGTTCGCCCATCCAGTTTGTAAACTCAACATCAATTTTTTGAGGTGAGATGGAGCCATCGATCAACTGAAACACACAAAACAGGTTTTCCCTTTCGATGAGATAATTTTTTATCATTTTACCCCAATCAGCTCTCTGCCCTTTGCTCACTTTGGCATAACCATAGCCGGGAAGGTCAACAAGATGCCAGTTTTCATTGATAAGAAAGTAATTCATGGTTTGTGTTTTACCAGGGTTTGATGAAGTTTTTGCCAGGCTATTAAAACCCGTGAGCATATTGATAAGTGACGATTTGCCAACATTGCTTCTGCCAATGAATGCAAATTCCTTCAAATTTGTTTGCGGACATTTTTTAACATCGGTGAAGCTACTGATAAATTTTGCGCTGCGGATGATCACAGAACAAAAATACAACGACACTGTTTAGTAAATGCTTAACGACGAAACATAATTCAGTAATTTTGCAAAATTCAATGCAGAAAATAGTTACTCCTTACAATACCACAGAGCATAAGAAGGCGCAGGTAGAAACAATGTTCAACAACATTGCTCCAACATATGACAGACTTAATCATATTCTCAGTTTAGGAGTAGATGTTTATTGGAGAAACATTGCAATAAAAAGGTTAAAAAAGTTTAACCCACAAACGATATTAGATATTGCCTGCGGTACCGGCGATTTCAGTTTTGCGGCATTAAAAGCCAACCCGGAAACCATAATTGGAATTGATATTTCTGAGGAAATGCTTGAGATAGGGAGAAAAAAAATTCTTGCTAAAAACCTCTCTGGCAAAATGCAATTCTTAAAAGGAGATTCAGAAAATTTACAGTTTCAAGAAAATAGTTTTGATGCAGTAACAGTTGCATTTGGTGTAAGGAATTTTGAGAACCTGCAAGCTGGGTTAAAAGAAATGTGCAGGGTTTTAAAACCGGGTTCCCCGGTTGTCATCCTTGAATTTTCGAAACCCCGAAAATTTCCTGTAAAACAACTGTTTAATTTATACTTTAAAACAATATGCCCACTAATCGGGCGTTTGATTAGCAAAGACAAAGCAGCATACAAATATTTATCAAAATCTGTCTCAACTTTTCCTGATGGGGATGATTTTTTAAATGAGTTAGAAATGGCTGGATTCAAAAACACTAAAAGTATTCGATTAACCTTCGGGGTATGTTCACTCTACACAGCAGAAAAATGAGAAATATTTTAAACGTTCTTGTATTGATTGCTGTTTTTATTCCAATTACTGCTAAGGCTCAATTTACTGTACGGGAGTATGAGAACCGTTTTTCTCTCAAACCCTATCATTTCGGTATAACACTCGGTTACAATAACTCAAACTTTATTGTGACGCAAAGCAGCGATTTTTTATATAATGACTCTGTTTATGTAGTAGAGTCTTCTAAAGGACCAGGATTTAATCTGGGCATTATTTCAAACCTGCGAATTAGTGATCATTTTGACCTCCGTTTTATCCCATCACTTTCATTTTCTGAGAAGGACCTGAACTATACTTTGTTTGATGCTACCGAACCTGTACAGGTTATAGAATCTATCTATTTTGACTTTCCCGTTGATCTTAAGTTTAAAAGCGATTCTTATAAAGACATGAAAGTGTATGTTATAGGTGGGATAAAATATGCTTATGATTTGCAATCAAATGCAAAGGCAAGAAATGCTGAAGAATTAGTTAAGATTGATGCACATGATTTAGCTGTCAACTATGGTTTTGGTTTTGAATTTTATTTTCCCTATTTCATTTTCTGCCCGGAAATCAAACTCTCAAACGGATTTTTAGAACTACATTCTCCTGACGAAAATTTAATTTACTCAAGGGTGATTAATAAATTATTTTCAAGAACGCTGCTTGTAAGTATCAATTTAGAAGGCTAATCAAAACTTGTTTAAATACATCATGCTCTCCACCGGGCGGATGGTTCTGTTCACATACTTCGCATTCTTCTTTTTGTTATAGTAGTTTTCAATTTCGCCATCAACAGTAAAATAAATGAGTTGCCCAATAGGCATGCCAGCGTAAATACGCACTGGCTGAGCACAGGAAATTTCGAGCGTCCAGGTGTTACAAAAGCCGACATCACCTTTGCCTGCCGTTGCATGAATATCTATGCCGAGTCTGCCAACACTTGATTTACCTTCAAGGAAAGGGACATGCGCATGTGTTTCAGTGTATTCTTCAGTAACCCCGAGATACAAAATGCCTGGGTGTATTACAAACCCCTCGTCAGGAATTACTAACTCCATAATCTCATTATGTTGCTTTGCATCCAAAATGTGGTTTTTGTAGACGGCTAAATAACGCCCAAGATGAACATCATATGAGTTTGTGCCGAGGCACTCTTTGCGGTAAGGTTCTATCAGGATAGTTCCTTTTTCAATTTCGGTTAATATTTTTTTATCAGTAAGAATCATAATCAGGTGTTATAGCTAATTTCCCAGCAATAAATCATCTTATCATCGCCGCACGAAATTAGACTGTTGTTATAACTGCTCCAAAATAATTTATTCACAGAATGCGCATGCCCCCCGTACTTTTCGAGGTCAATTACCTTTAATAATTCCAGGCTTGCTCCATCCCATAGTTTAATGTGCTTGTCTCGCCCGGCTGTAGCAAACAAATCTCCACCCGGAGAAAATTTTATATCATTGATTGTATACAAATGTGCAGGGATCATTTGCCTGAGCTGAAAATTTTCAAGATCCCAAACACCTAGCTGGGCATCTCTTGATCCTGTAAGCAAATAATTTCTTTCAGGATGATATATTACACTGAATACCGAACTTGTATGTCCTGAAAGCTTGGTTTTAAGATGCATTCCATCATCGTCATAAATGTAGGTGAAATTATCACTACAAGCGAAAGCAAATTCATTTCTCTTCTTATCAAATGCTATACGTCTAATACTTTTCCCTGAAATCTTATGTGCATGAACCAAAGAGAACTCAGGTAGCTGCCAACAGTATAAATTTCCATCTTCTGAGGCAACAAAGAGCTGGTCTTTACTTGAATGAAAAAAAAGATCATATACAGAACCTGTTGTTCTGCCAAGGTTTCTTATTTCAGTTTTTGTATTGAGGTCAATCACATGTACACCACCCCGCATTTGACCAATTATCAGCATATTAAATTTATCAACCAGGCAAAGAGAAAAAATATTCCCGGGAATTTGAGCGATTCCTTTCGCTGGTATTTCATTGTCAATATTCCATTCAGCAACCAATCCATCTCCAGCCCCGCTTAAAAAAGTGTTTTCCTGTAACCCTTTGCAAACAGTGAATATTGCAGCAGAATGCCCAGCGAAAGTTTCTGATTTTTGTACTTCAATTTGGGAGGGTAACATGATGGTCAGGTGAGAAGGGTATTAAATAAAACTCCAATGAGTAGAGATGAAATTATTGCAAAGACAAAATACAACCAAAGTTTTTTACTCAAGTTGCGCCTGATGAGTGGGCGTAGTTGAGCCTTCAGGTTTGAAGTATAGGAAAGGTTGTTTTTTAAAACTGTAGGAAGTATTGTTTGCATTTCCTTTTCAAAGACAGCTTTTAATTCAACAATCAGCTTATCATCTATGAACATTTTTAAAACCGGCATCTCTGAGGTAAGCCGATTTTGCATAAAATCATCAAACTGAAACAAAATATCTGTCTGCATTTTTTGAATTGATTTAGATTGCATTATGCTTTCTTGAATTATACTGCCGGATAAAGTCTCCAGGCCTGATGAAATTGT
Source organism: Chitinophagales bacterium (assembly GCA_046160675.1). GTDB lineage: Bacteria > Bacteroidota > Bacteroidia > Chitinophagales > BACL12 > JACMJP01. The sequence goes on along the minus strand of JBJXHH010000006.1, from coordinate 562 downwards.
ATGATTTAAGAAAAAATAAAACAAGAAACAACAAGCCAATGCGGTGAAGACGCAAGGAAGCATGTAAGTAATTATTGCATCCATACATCTGGATTTTTTCGCCATTTCAGCAACACAGTTAACATCTCAGCCGGAATGATTCCACTTTCAATGGCATACTCTATCATCACTGGATAATCTGTAAGTGTAATGAATGAACAATCAGATTCAGCAAAAGCAGCCTCGGCTGTAGTAAATCCATAAGTGAATAGGGCATTTAAACCTAAAACGTTTCCTCCAGCATTTCGTATAACATCCACTGCATGCAAACTGCTCATACCTGTAGAAATTAAATCCTCAATCACTACAACATTGTCTCCTTTCGATATTTTACCTTCAATCTGGTTGGTGAGCCCATGTTTTTTCGCTTCACTTCGTACATAAATGAAAGGTTTGTTTAAAACTTCTGCAACTAAAACACCATGCGGAATACCAGCTGTTGCTACACCTGCAATGGTATCAACATGAGCATAGTTTTGCGTAATGCAATCAGCAAGATTATTTTTGATGAAAGTACGGACAG
>JBJXHH010000005.1:0-19734 GCA_046160675.1 Chitinophagales bacterium | reverse complement strand
TTTAACGGTTACCAGGCGGGTTATTCAAACACTACGGGCTATTTAAATACATTCATCGGTTCGCAATCAGGCTACTCAAATACAACCTCATTTTCAAATGTATTTGTTGGCGAACAAAGCGGTTTCTCAAATACTTCAGGCTTCTCCAATGTGATCATCGGACAGGATGCAGGCTATTACAATTCAACAGGGGCTGAAAATACATTTGTTGGCACAGATGCCGGAGAACAAAATACAACTGCGAGTTATAATACTTTCATGGGTACAAATGCAGGGTTTTTAAATACAACTGGATATCAAAACACATTCATCGGGCAAGATGCAGGCCGAGCAAACACAACAGGTTACTGGAATACATTTATCGGTGAGGATGCCGGCTATGCGAACACAACTGCCCCATTCAACACTTTTGTGGGAGTAAATGCCGGAGTAGATAATACTACTGGTTCTAAAAATACTTTTGTTGGTGTAGGGGCCGGCCATGATAACACAACTGGATATAACAACACAATGATGGGAGTTGATGTAGGCTTGTCAAATACCACCGGATTCAATAATGTGTTTATAGGGATGGAAGCAGGGTATTCAAGCACTACAGGAACTGAGAATATTTTTATAGGTACTACAAGCGGAAGAAGTAACACAACCGGCATTTGGAATACAGCAGTGGGGACATATTCTCTGTATGCTAACATATCCGGAAATTATAATGCAGCAATGGGATTAAATGCGTTGCGATATAACACAACGGGAAGTAGCAATTCGGCATTTGGCCTTTCAGCATTACAGTCAAACACGACAGGAGGATCTAATGTTGCTGTTGGAGCAAATACTTTGTTTTCAAATACAAGTGGATTAAATAATGTTGCTTTGGGACAAAGCGCTTTATACACAAATTCAACAGGTTCGCAAAACATTGCATTAGGGTACCAGGCTTTATATGATAATACAGCCAGCTGGAATATTGCCATCGGACAACAGGCATTGTGGGATAATACATCCGGTCAATATAATATTGCCATTGGTATCCAATCACTTTTATTCAACACTACAGGTAGTCAAAATGTATCCTTAGGAAGTTATGCAATGTATTATAATACAACAGGAAATTACAATACGACAGTTGGCTATTATTCACTACAGGATAATACAACAGGCTCAAATAATACTTCGGTTGGAAATGAAACTCTTCACAGCAATACTACAGGCAATCAAAATACCGCTTCAGGCGCTTATGCCCTTGCATTCAACACTACTGCAAATAATAATACTGCAATGGGTTATCAAAGCCTGTATTCCACATCATCGGGCAGCGGAAATTCTTCGGTAGGTATTCAATCCATGTATCAAAATACCACAGGTTTCAATAATGTTGCAATGGGTAATGCTGCACTTTATGGAAATACCACCGGCGATTCTAACGTAGGTATTGGATACAGCGCAGGAAGTTATAACGACGCAAATACAAACTGTACGTTTGTTGGTTATGATGCCGACCAGTCAGTTACTACAAACTTTGATAACTCAACAGCGCTTGGTAACGGATCAAGAATTACTGCAAGCAACCAGGTGAGGATTGGTGATGCAAGTGTTACAAGTATTGGCGGCTATGCTGCATGGACAAATATTTCAGACGGAAGAATAAAAACCAATGTAAAAGAGAATGTACCGGGCTTAAATTTCATCATGCAACTTAAACCTGTTACGTATAATTTGAATATTGCTGCCATCAACCAGAAATTAGATGTTAGCGACAGTTCAACAAATCAACAATCCATCAATCAAAAATCATCTATTACTTATTCCGGGTTTATTGCACAAGAGGTAGAAGAAGCAGCGGCAAACATAGAGTATGACTTCAGCGGTGTAGATGCGCCTGAAAATGCCGATGATCTTTATGGTTTGAGGTATGCTGAGTTTGTTGTTCCAATGGTAAAAGCCATGCAAGAACAGCAAGCAATGATAGAAGAACAACAGAATCAAATTGACTTGCTTAAGAAGGAAGTGGAACAATTGAAAAACAAATAGAGTTTTAAGGCTTCCGGCCTCAACTGTAAAAAAAATATAATGAAAATCAAATTTTACATTATAGCATTGTTCATTACCTCGCAAATATTTTCTCAAGCAAGGATTATGATAAATGACAATGCATACATTGTGATGAATAACTCAGTAAACATTGTTATTGACAACAACAATGTAAATGCAGTTACAACGCTTGGCTCCGGCGGAAATATCATTTCTGAAAATGAATTGAACATTATCAAATGGAACATCGGAACAGCCACTGGTTCTTATAATATTCCCTTTACAACCTCAAGTGGGGTAAAAATCCCACTCACATTAGATATAACTACTTCAGCAAGCGGCACGGGTAATATTCAATTCTCAACCTACGGTGGCGCCACTTGGGATAATGATACTTACAAACCTTCCGGTGTAACTAACATGACAAACATATCAGCAACAAATAACTCGGCGGAAGTGATTGACAGGTTCTGGATGATAGATGCACAGGGTTATACAACAAGACCATCGGGTAATATTCAGTTTTATTATGATGATGCTGAACATACAGCAACAGGAAATACCATCACTGAATCAGACCTGAAAGCAGAACGCTATGATCCTTCGGCCAACAATTGGGAGACATACCCTGTTGGAGGAGTTGTAAGCACTACATCAAATTATGTTACTGCTGTTTCTTTTTCATCAACCGATCTTGTAAGATCCTGGACCTTGATTGATCAATCAACACACTTGCTGCCGCTGGTTTTAGTGAGTTATGAAGCTGAATGTTTTGCGGGCAACGGGATCATAAGCTGGCAAACTGCAAGCGAAGCAAACACGGATTATTTTATTTTGGAAGCAAGCGCTGATGGAAATGAATTTGAATTTCTTGCAGCTATTGAAGCAGCAGGAAACTCATTTTCTGAAACCAGTTATTCTTACATAGCAGAGAATAACTCAGCAACATATTACAAGCTCATATTAGTAAATACGAACGGCGAAACAGAGGAGCTCGGCATTACCAACCTGAATTGCGGAACGCAAACATCAGAGACTGTAAATGCCTATGCATCGGGCTTTCAGCAGATCACCCTGCAAACATTGGGGTTGAGCGTAGGCAATTATAGTTTGCAACTATTTGATATTGCAGGCAAACTGTTTCTGCAAAAAGAAATTCCGATTGATAATTATTTTAATCAATTTATAATTGAAGATAAAAAACTGGCAGCGGGCATGTATATACTGCGCCTATCAGGAACTCACAATAATAACCCGTTTTTCTTTTTTAAAAAGATACAGGTACTGAATTAAGATTTTTTTTGAAGTTTGCATTAAAACCGTCCGGGAAGCCGGCGGTTTTTTTTATTAATGGCAAATTTTCTTCAGCTCTGGAATAATATTTCAAAAAAAGCCAGATTTATGTTTCATTTAATTTTTTAGATTAGCACTTGTACTTGTTGCATCAAACTTATAAAGCTATTAACCCGGCATGTTAGAATATTTCTTTTGGAATTCATAAAAAAAACCACTCGGTGAACCGGTGGCTTTTTTTGATCTGAAGTTTATTATCTGCTTACAGAGAATTTTACAGAATGTGATTCAGTATTATTAAATACCGTAATTATGTAAATCCCATTTACGAATTCTGATATGTTTAGGGTTTGAGTAAAAGCACCATGCTCTATAGATAAGTTTAATACTCTTAACTCTTTTCCATTGATATCATATATTTTCATCATAACTGAGCCTGAAAGGGTATCAGAAAATTGCGAATTGATAACAATCATATCATGCGCCGGGTTAGGATATATTGAAAAGGATTCAAGTGTGAGATTCGAATTATCTCCGGGCATTCTGCAGGAATTTATTACTTCCACTGTATCAGTATACCTTGTACATCCGTAAATGTTTGAAACTTCACAGTAGTAGTTACCAGCCTCAACAGCCGGCATTTTGTAATTATTTTCAAATATCAAAGCTTCTCCATCTTTGTACCATTGCCAGAAATAATCATCTCCATAGCTTGCTTTTAATTTTAGTGAATCATCCAAACAAAGATCAAGTCCTTCCGGATAATAAATATTAGCATAAGGATTTTCAATTGTAGTGATAGCCTGAACTTCGGAAGTGTCAATGCAATCTCCATCAGAAATAATAACCTGGTAATAGCCTGGTTTATCAGTATAGATAGTTGAATCAGTTTGGCCTGGAATCATATAACCATTCTTAAGCCATTTATAGTCACTATACCCTGAATTTGCATGCAAGGTTATGAATTCATGTTTACATAAATTAATTGTACCATATGGCCAGATAGTAGAAGAAAGTTCAGAAGCCACACCATCGCAATCTTCATCAATGTCGTTACAGATTTCGAATGCACCAGGGTGAATATCGGGATTGGAATCATCACAATCTATATAAGTCCCATATCCATCTCCATCCTCATCAATCATTTCAAGGGTGCCATTGATGATAAGGTTTGAAACATTTAGTCTTCCTGTACTATCAATCGAACCATATCCAGTTATCCGTATAAACAATTGTTGATCAGTAGAAAAATCAGGCATATCCCATGGGCTGGTAGTAAAGCTTCCTCCGCATTCTGCAATTAGTGGAGTAAAATCATAACCAAGTGCAGTCCAAGTTATACCTGAATCCAAACTATAAGCATATCTCACATACAAAGGCCCCTTTGCAGTTATGCGCAGATCTGATGTCATGGAACTCAAAGTCATTGTTACACCAGGGTTAGGTATTAATTCCAGAATTATTGATGTGGTTGTAGGATCATAGATTTCACTAGTATCGAATTTCTTTGTATTAAATCCAAGAGGGCATGAGTCCCCGGCACCTTTGGCTCCATTTCCCCGGCGCAGCTTAGTAGACATAATGTTCGGATTGGTATAATTACTAATTCCATAATGATCAAATGTATATTCATACAGAGTCTGAGAATATGAATTTTGCATTGCGATGAAGGTAATTAGTGAAAATATGAGTAAATTTTTTTTCATACATTTTATATTAATTGGTTAAATAATCTTTTTTTAATTTTTTTTGATCTGTTTTAAATTTTTAGTTAATTTTTGTGTATTAGTGTATCACCAGTAAAGGATAAGTATCTAGTGAAGTGGAATTAATTATCGATACATAATAGATACCATTGGGAAAAGAACTCACATCAAGGGTTGCTTTTTCTGAACTACCGGTTGGATAGTTATACATGATAATTTTCTTATAACTATCCACTACAGTTATGATGCATGAAGAAAAGGAGCCTGATTTATTTTCGATGGTACATTGATTTGAAGCTGGGTTAGGATATAAACTAATTGTTGGCGCAGGCGCATCTATAACTGAGATTATTTCGGAATAATAAGAGTGCATATTATTGTCGGTGATTTTTAATCTATAGTAAGCGGGTGTTTCAAAATATTCATCATAAAAATCATAAGATTGTTGCACCGATGTTGTTCCAAAAGCATTCTTTACTCCAATGGAATCAAAGCTCATTGCTCCATTTATACTCTTTTCAATTTGAAAATAATTACAACTAGTTTCAGATAAAGTTTTCCATGAAAGCAATACTGAGTTGATGTTTTTAATTTCTCCTCTGAATTCTGACAATTGAATGGGAAGCAGAATTACATCAGAAATATTTACATTATCTAACCAGGAAGTTTCTGTTGTAAGTAGCGAATAATCCCCTCTTATTTTTATATAGTATATATTGCTCAAAAATGAGATCATGTCAGCATAAGTCACCGAAGCCCCGGAAAGATCATTGTATTTCCAGCCCGTTTCACTAAGAGGTACTGAATAAGAAGTCCATATGTTGCCGGGATTTACAGATGTGCTATAAACGATCATGGTGTCAGCTGATTTACAGAGCATCACATCAGGTTCGTTTGTTTGAAACAGATTTGTGTTTTGCTTTAAATCAAAATTTAATGATTGACCATAATAAGAAGAGATATCAGTATTAAAGGAGGGTGAACTATAAAAATACCAGGTACCGGATGAGTTATCCGTACCTTTATAACAACCCGAAGGATTGCCATTTACTGCAGACCAATTATCAAAAGGAGCTGAACATGACCCATCACATCCGGTTATCCACCCTTCAGTATCTAAAGCAAATACACTATTGGGCTGTGCATAGGTTTGTAAACACAAAAAGTGTGTTGTGAAATAAAACAAGAATAGGAAAATTATTTTCATATTTTAATTTATAAGGTACAGATGCGCAAGTTTCTTTAGCTGTCTTTCTCCAATTTTTTATATTAGGAGAGCTTTTAATTTGATTTTAAATAAGTTGCATTTACCTCTTTACAAAGGTTGTTTATTAATTCTAATAAAGTCTTACACAATTACAGGAAGTAATTATATAATTCACACATTATATTCGTGGAGTGTTGTCCCATAATGATGCCCAACATGAGATTAGCTGAAAACAAACTATCTACATTATGCAATAGTCTAATCAGAGCAATTATGAGTTGGACTCAAGGCCCTTTCGTGGTATGAATTTCAAGAATTATTAGTGGGTCGGCCCATGATTAAAAATCAGAAATATTTTTCCTTAATAGTGTAAAATATTACCCACATGAGGAGAATAATAAATAGCCTTAGAAGCAATACCCGCCTGCTTCAATCACCTTATCTGCTATTCTTCTTCTTGCTTTTGTAGTATTAAACGATTCATATTTTGTAAATCGTTTTAATCCAAGCAGCATCATATTTAATTCATCTCCTTCTGCAAATGCATTGATGGCTGTTTTCCCTGCTTTATTCAGCCTGTCAACAGAATCAGTAAAAAATATTTTTGCCATGTCTTTATACAAAGTAAATTCTTCAGCAGGTTTTGATGCCTGTAATTTTTTTACTCTGAGCAATAATGATTCAGCAAGATAAATTTCATTCATCATATCAGCAGCAGACATTAATATTTCCTGTTCATCTTTTAATTGCATCATCAGTTTTTGTACTGCTGCACCGGCTACTAAAAAAAATGCTTTCTTCATATTCTTCACAGTTTTTTCTTCTGCGGCAAATTCACTTTCTTCATCAGAACTAAAATCAGGAATACTCATCAATTCTTTCTGCACAGCCAATGCCGGGGTCATCATATCTATTTGGCCCTTCATCACTCTTTTTAAAAGCATATCAACAGAAAGCAAGCGATTAATTTCATTTGTTCCTTCAAAAATCCTGTTAATCCTCGCATCCCTGTAACCTCTTGCAGCAGGGTATTCCTCACTGAATCCGTAACCACCAAATATCTGCACTGTCTCATCAACACAATAATCTAAAGCTTCACTACCAATTACCTTCAACATGGCACATTCTATCGCAAATTCTTCAGCCGCTTTCAAATTTGCCTCGGAAATAGATTTGCCTTTTTCTAACATCAATTTCTTTGCATCATCTATGTAATTACTTGTTCGCCAGATGGCAGACTTCAGCGCTTCATTTTTAATAACCATTTCGCTGAGTTTATATTTTATTGCACCGAAAGAAGAAATGGATTTTCCAAACTGCTCTCTTTCATTCGCATATTGCACAGAAGAATTTACGGCTCTTACATTACCGCCCATTGCTGCCATGGCTAATTTAATTCTTCCAATATTTAAGATATTGAATGCAATGAGATGACCTTTGCCAATTTCACCTAAAACATTTTCAACCGGTACTTTGCAGTTTTCAAAAAACACCTGGCAGGTGCTTGAACCTTTTATTCCCATTTTCTTTTCTTCATGGCCAATACTTAAACCATCGGTATTTCTGTCAACTACAAATCCTGTAAAATCTTTCCCATCAATTTTTGCGAAAACAATGAACACATCGGCAAAGCCTGCATTTGTGATCCACATTTTTTGCCCATTCAGAATGTAGTTCTTTCCATCGGCGCTTAATTCTGCTTTTGATTTTGCGGCAAGTGCATCACTGCCACTGCCTGGTTCAGTAAGGCAATAGCTTGCTTTCAGTTTCCCTGAGCTTAATCCGGGTAAATATTTTTCTTTCAGATAATCACTCCCGAAGTACAAAATAGGAAGCATACCAATTCCTGTGTGTGCAGAGTAAGCAACAGAAAATGCATGAGCAGCACCCACTATTTCAGTTACGCAAGTGCCGGTGTTAAAATCTTTAGCAAAGCCTCCGTATTCTTCAGGAATAGTAACGCCGAGTAAACCAAGATCACCACATTTTTCCAATAATGAGGGAACTAAACCGGGCTCATGGTCATCAATAGCATCAAGTTTTGTAAATACTTCAGTATCTACAAAATCTTTTGCCATTTGTTTTATCATGAGTTGTTCTTCATTCAATTCCTCTGGTATGAAAATTTCTTCAGGGGTTGATTCTTTAATGAGAAACTCTCCGCCTTTTACTACAATTAATTTTTCTGTTACATCAGACATATAAAAATTTTAAAGTTGAATATTTGTATACTTAGTTTAATCGTTCATAAATTCCGGCAATCCCCTGCCCGCCACCAACACATGCTGTCACCATTCCATATTTTTTGCCCAGCCGTTTCAGGTCATTTAATATTTGCACCGTAAGTTTTGTTCCGGTACAACCCAGCGGGTGGCCCAATGCTACTGCACCGCCATGAATGTTTACCTTTTCGGTATTAAGATTTGCTTCTCTGATAACGGCTAAAGCCTGACATGCAAAGGCCTCATTTAATTCGACGAGATCAATATCATCTAATTTCATGTTTGCCTGTTCGAGTGCTTTCGGAATAGCAGCAACAGGACCAATGCCCATGATGCCCGGCTCTACACCCACACTTGCGCATGCTATCATTTTTGCGATGGGTTGAATATTTAGTTCCTTCATCATTTTTTCACTCATCACAATCACAAATGCAGCACCATCTGAAGTCTGTGAAGAGTTTCCGGCAGTGACAATTCCTTTTGCTGCAAACACAGGTTTTAATTTTGTTAAGGCATCAATGTTTGTATCTCTTCTAGGCCCTTCGTCTGTATCAACTACATACTTTTTTTCAGCTCTTTTATTTTTTTCATTTACATAAACTTCAGTTACTTCGATGGGTGCAATACCATCTTTGAAAAATCCGTTATCAATTGCCTGAATTGCTTTTTGATGTGAGTTAAATGAAAACACATCAGCATCTTCTCTTGAAATGTTAAATTGTTTTGCAACATTTTCTGCGGTTAATCCCATCCCTATTAAATAATCAGGATGATTTTGGGCAACTTCGTAATTCAATGCAATCTTCCATCCTGTAGTTGGAACTAAACTCATACTTTCTGTTCCACCGGCAATAATGCAATCAGCCATGCCCGATTTTATTTTTGCTGTTGCGATAGCGATCGCCTCTACCCCGCTTGCGCAATACCTGTTAATTGTGATGCCTGCGGTATTTTTTCCCAAGGCACGAACCGCAATTTGCCTTCCTATCTGTAACCCTTGCTCCGCTTCGGGCACAGCATTTCCAACTATGAGGTCTTCTACTCTTTCTTTTTCAAGTTGCGGAAATTGATTCAACAATTGTTGAATCACATTCACGGCAAGATCGTCAGGTCTTGTAAAACGAAATACACCCCTTGGCGCTTTTCCGACAGCGGTTCTGAGTCCGCCAATAATATAGGCTTCCTGCATAGTTTAATTCCTCAATGGTTTACCTGTTTTTAAAATAAATTGCATTCTCTCTAATGTTTTTTTCTCACCAAGGAGGGATAAAAATGCTTCCCTCTCCAAGTCCAATAAATATTGTTCATTTACTTCTGTGGACTGAGATAAATCGCCTCCGCATAAAATATAACATGCCTTCTTGGCAATTTTTTCATCATGTTCAGAAATATATCCCGCCATTCTTAGGCTTGCAATGCCTACATAAAAACTTCCCAGCGCAGTTCTTCCCAACACTTTAATATCATTTCTCGGCAGTGGTTGTACATAGCCTGCATCTGCTAATTCAATTACATAATCTTTTGCCTCTGCTATAACACGATTATTGTTAATTACTTCCTTGTCAATTCCATTTCTCAATATCCCCAATTCAAAAGCCTCTCTTGCACTGGTTGCAACTTTTGCCATCGCAATGTTCAAACTCATTTCCTGCAATGTTGGAATTTCAATATCACCTTTAAAGTATTTATCACTTGCCCGAAGGGCAAATTCCTTTGTTCCCCCACCCGCAGGAATTAATCCTGCACCTACTTCCACTAAACCAATATATGTTTCAGAAGCTGCAACTGCAATATCACTGTGCATAGTCATTTCGCAACCACCACCAAGCGCCAATCCATGCGGGCAAACAGCAACAGGAATTCCTGAATACCGAACTCGCATGATAGTGTTTTGGAAATATTTTATTGCCATGTTTAATTCATCATATTCCTGGTCAATGGCAAGCATCAACATCATAGCGAGGTTTGCTCCTGCGGAAAAATTAGTGGCATCATTACCAATAACCAATCCCCTATAATTTTTTTCTGCAATATCAATTGACTTATTTATACCTTCCAGAATTTCACTGCCAATCACATTCATCTTCATGTGAAATTCAAGGTTCAAAATTCCATCGCCGATATCATGTAATGTGGCACCGTTATTTTTCCAAATAGGTTTTTGTGAACGATAGTTATCAAGAATAATACATGTATCGGTTCCCGGTATGTCTAAGTATTCTTTTGTATTGATGTCGTAATACTTCCTTTTCCCATTTTCAATTTTATAGAACGAAGTATTTCCTGATTCCAGCATATCATAAACCCACTTTGCAGGTTTTTGATTTGAAGCATCCATTTGCTTTACAATGTTTTCAACTCCAAGTATGTCCCATGTTTCGAACGGGCCGAGTTCCCATCCAAAGCCTGCTTTCACCGCATCATCAATTTTATATAACTCGTCTGCAATTTCAGGGATTCGATTACTTACATATTGGTTGACATAAAAAGTGACGGACCGATAAAATTCACCTGCCTTATCTTTTCCATTATGCAGTAATTTTATCCTTTCCCTGAGATTATCTATAGGTTTAACAGCATCAAGTGTTGCAAACTTTGACTTGGATGTTTTTTGATACTCGAGAGATGTTAAGTTGAGCGTTAGTATCTCTGTTTCACCTTTTTCATTTTTTGTTTTCTTAAAAAAACCTTGTCCGGTTTTGTCCCCCAACCACTTATTTTCAATCAATTTATTTATATAAGGTGGAATTTGAAACATCTCCCTGCTTTCATCCTTGGGGCATGCATCATAAGTATTCTTTGCAACTTTAATTAATGTATCAATGCCCACTACATCAGCAGTTCTGAAGGTTGCAGACTTTGGCCTGCCTGAAACAGGACCTGTTAAAAGATCAACCTCATCAATAGAGAGGTTTAGCTTCTCCATCACATTCAGAACAGCCATGATACTATATACACCAATACGATTTGCAATAAAGGCGGGAGTGTCTTTACAAAGTACGGTTGTTTTTCCTAAGAACCTGTCGCCGTAGTCCATCAGAAAATCAACTACCGATGTATCGGTTTCAGGAGTTGGTATTATTTCCAAAAGTTTTAAATACCGGGGCGGGTTAAAAAAATGTGTTCCGCAAAAATGTTTTCTGAAATCATTACTTCTTCCTTCCTTCATGAGATGGATTGGAATACCTGAAGTGTTGGAAGTGATAAGAGTTCCTGGTTTCCTAAGTACATCTACTTTTTCAAATAGTTGTTTTTTGATGTCGAGATTTTCAACAACCACTTCTATCACCCAGTCACAGTCAGAAATTTTAGTTAAGTCATCTTCAAAATTTCCGGTTGTAATTTTCTTCAATACTTTTTGCGAATAAACCGGGGACGGGTTTTGTTTCACCGCAGTTTGTAAACTGTCATTCACAAGTTTGTTTCTCAATGCTGGCTTTTTCTTTTCTTCATCTGACAAATTCATTGGAATAATATCCAGTAAAACAACTTGAACACCAATGTTTGCAAAATGGCATGCAATACGGCTTCCCATTACTCCACTGCCCAGTACTGCTACTTTTTTTATAATTCTGTTCATTACCATGTTTCTTGTCTTAACTAATTAATGCTTCTTTACTTGCTTTTTCAAACTTCTCCATGATCATTTCCTGCGCCTTATACAGGTAATTCTTATCATTATAAATGCGCATCATCATAGCTGCACCTTCAATAGCGCAAACTGTTTCCCTGGCAAAGAATAATGCAGCATCTTCGCTGTATCTTTCTTTATATATATGTGTCAACGCCTGGACCCAATCGTCAAAAAATTCTTTGATGGGTTTCCTGAATTCAGGCACAACATCATTGGTTTCCATGGCAATATTTGCCATCAGGCATGCGCCTTCCCCATTTGCAAATACATCAATACATTTTTCGCCCAGTAGATTCAACTTTTGTTTTGCTGATAGTTTTTCATCATAGGCAAACACAAAAACTTTATCCCTGTAATGGTCCCGAAGCACCTCTAAAACAGACCTCATGAGATCTTCTTTCGATGTAAAATAATGGTAGATACTTCCCTTTAATAGTCCGCAAGCATTTCCAATGTCCGACATTGTGGTTTTATGGTAGCCTTGCACCCTGAAGAGGCTCAATGCCTGTTTAATTACATCATATTTGTTCGCTTTCTGAAGCGGCATAGAGTAAAGATAAGGGTATTTTTCAATTTACCAAACGTTTGTTTGATAAAATTTATTGCCCATAGTTGGCATTTTGAGCCTTATATCTCCAAATCATTAGAATAAGAAGTGATTTTTGGGTTTGGGGATAAAGTGAAAAATGAAACAACAGATAATGAGTACTTTCACACTGCACATTGTACAATACTACTTCAGGTTTGCGGGTTTCAACAGTAATGTTGCTTTACATGCTGTTAATGAATGATGATGTTTGAAGATATTTGCAAAAATCTTTGAATATCATTTCATGTTTACAGTAACCCAGACTTTATCAGATTTGTCGAAGTTTAGAAAATATCTTCTTATAACAGCCATTATTGTGTTAGCAGCTGTTGAGGTGATCGTTTCAGGCTTTTCAGACATTAATGTTTTCTCCACCTCAATTAATGTATGGCAATTATTGATTTTGGTATGTTTAGCAATTATTATCTACATTCTTTTTTCTTATTACCTTGAATCGAAAAAAAATCCCGAAAAAAGTTTTGAAGAACCTTTGGTTTTGATGGAGAGTATTAAAGAAGAAAAACCTCCTGAAGATTTAAAGAAGGAAATGCAATCAGGCACTGAAACACCACTTGAGAAAGAAACTTTTAGCCAGCATAATCAACCTGTTGAGGAACACCTAAATGGAAAAAGCAGTGAAAAAACAGTAAATACATTGGTGCATGGTTTTACGAATGAGCTGAAACTGAATAATGAGCAGGCTGAGGCTGATGTTTTAAAGTACTTTATAGAAAAAATTGAGAAGATTACGGATGAATTTTCTATTGTAATTTACGGAAGCGGAAACCGGCAACTCTACATGGGGATTGATGCAATAACAATTCATCTTGACAGGATTGCAAATTTTTATAATGATCATGACCAGTTTAAAGGAGAGCTGACAAGGTATGATGCGCAACTCTTTCATATGATTGAATTCAGTGATACCACAATCCGGCGTATTGAGTATTTCCGCCCTGAAAATACATATCTGAAAGAGCAGCTTACCGAGCTCTTGAAACTTGTTTATGTGAATAAACTTACTACCATCTTTGAAAAGTATGAAAATATGTTTGCAAGGGTGGAAAACAAGAAGGCAAAACAGATTTTAGAATCTGTGATGGATAAAATCACAGAAACAAAATTCAGTATGGAAATGCTGGAGAAGAGTGTGTATTAAAATGCAAAAAGCTGCATTGAACTTATGCAGCTTTTGTACAAACAACCCTTTATATCAAAGTTTAGAGAAATGTATTTCCTCAGCACCATTATCATCTTTCAGTTTCATGGAAGTATCTGATAATTCTGTTATAAGCCAACTACCTTCCACTTCATCCATTTGTTTGTTCCCGGCTATGTTGATGTCGATTTCCTTATCATAGTCAGGGTCATCATCACTGTTCTTTATAACCCAGGTTCCTGTGAATGTTTCACTACCTAATGTTGCAGTTAGTGTTCCGTCTTCAGCAAAATCAAATGTATAACCTGCAAAATCATCAGTACTTTCTCCGTCGCTGTTGTCAAAGTAATAGACTACTTTCCAGCTAGTGCCATCAAGGGTTTCAGTTATTTCAGTAGTAGACATATCACTCAAAACACTGTCGTCAATACTACTACAGGATGCAAGCATGATAATTACCAATGCTGTTGCAATTAAAAATTCAATCTTCTTCATAATTTTTTGTTTTATAATCGCATTAACTGCAAGAGGCCAGGTTTTGTTTCATGAAAAGAGAGACACATTTTTCAACTTTCCACCAAAAACAGTAAAGAAATGTGTTAACTTTCTCCTTCAAATTGTGCAACATGCGGGTACTTGCAATAATCATATTAATATTATTCTTTGTCCCCTCAGTGTTTTCGCAGATGCCAACATGGAGTGAGGATATTGCCTCTATTATATATAAAAATTGTTCTTCCTGCCATCATGAAGGCGGAATCGCTCCCTTTTCGCTCATGAGTTATGAAGAAGCTGATGAAAACCATCATGAAATTATAGACGCAGTAATAGAAAGAGAAATGCCTCCCTGGCCTGCAGATCCTGAATTCAGACACTTTAAAGACGAAGCCGTTTTAAGCGACGATGAAATAACTGCCATTACTGATTGGGTACTTGCTGGAACCCCTGAAGGCGATCCGGAACTTGCCCCATTACCTCCTGAGTTTACCAGTGGTGGTTCTTTGCTTGATACAATTGATTTTACAGTTGCAATAGAACCTTATACATTACAGTATGATGAAGATGAGTATAGATATTTTGTTATTCATACAGATTTTACAGAAACAGTGTATGTAAATAAAATTGAAGTATTTGCAGGTTTGCCGAATCTTGTTCATCATGCAGATATTTACTATGATTTGAGTGGGGAATCAGCCGAACTGGACTTGCTTGACACACTCTCAGGCTTCAACGGAAATACAGGATACCCAGCAGTTGATTATTATATGAATGCATGGCAGCCCGGAGGCAACATTGTATCCTACCCTGACAACTGGGGCATAGAAGTTCCCCCGGGAGCTGATTTTGTTTTTGAAATTCATTACGGCCCTGGTGGTATCGGGTTAATTGATTCAACAAAAATGAACTTACAGTTTATAAAAGATCCGGGTGACGATGTTAGACCCGTGTATGTAGGGTGGTTACTCAACGGCCCTGCTACAGGTTCATTGGTAATTCCTGCAAATGAAATTTCAACATTTGAGCAGGAATATACCCTGCCCTCAAAAAAATCATTCATTTCCATTTGCCCCCATATGCATTTATTGGGTAAGTCGTATAAAGTTTGGTATGAACATGATGGTGACTCAGTAAATCTTATTAACATTCCGCAATGGGATTTTCACTGGCAGAAATATTATACTTTTCAATCCGTGCAGGTAATTCCTGCGGGCGCAAAGATTAAAGCAGTTGCGACTTATGACAATACATCAGGTAATACTGAGAATCCAAATGAACCACCCATTACAGTATATAACGGAGCAACAACAACAGATGAAATGCTCATGACCTATTTTATCTATACGAATTATAAAGCAGGTGATGAAGACATTATTCTTGATAGCAATTATGTAGAACCTGTTTTTGATTTCATAGAAGATGAAGCTGGATTTTTTTCTGTATATCCGAATCCTGTAACCGATGCCCTCATTCTTAAAGGAAACCTTTTGAATGAAACTACAGCAACTGTAAGAATACTAAATACATCAGGGCATGTACTTGTAAACAAAATGATAATGGTGAATGATTATTTTTTAAATGAAAAAATAGAGATGACAAATTACCCCTCAGGATTTTACATTGTGGAAGTACTTACAAAAAAGGGGAAAACAAAAATGAAGATAGAAAAACTATAAAAAGCTAAATCACACATCCTACCTGAAATGCCCCAAGTCAAAAAAATCCTTCCTGCCTTTGCATAACTGTTTTGATGTATTTAGGAAATATCTTATCATCATACTTCTTATTGTTCTTGCTGCTATTGCATTAAGTGCATCACGGAGACTGGCGAAAAACGGAGGTATAAAATTTTAATAAACCCGAATTAGTAAAATTCCGGGAGAGACGTTAATGATGGTTTACTTTATACAAGGCAAGGTCAGAATTTGAAAATATGAGCTGGAAAACAGAAGTGTCCTCTTTCGCAGCAGTAACGGGAAGGTCATTATAATCAATACCTCCGGTAACAATATATCCAACTTTGTTTTCACTCAAGCAGGTTTCATACTTATCCCAGTGTTTAGCGTCAGGATATACGATTCCTTTTCTACCAGTTAATAATGTAAATGCACGGGGTTTTGTACTCATGATCACTGCATCCGGTTCTGTGTTTGTCTTAATATAATTAAACATTTCCTGGTTTGAGCTATAATTGACACCATACTTCAAGGTGCCGTAATGTGTTGTTGAATAAAATCCGTTATATACAATACAAGTACAAAGTATGCATGTTCCGGCAAGTACTTTCCTGAATGTTGCGCTATCAATTGATTGTACAGCGTAGATGCTGAAGAATACATAAAATGGCAACACAGGTAATAAATACCTAATACCCTGAAAGAAAGGCCACACAAAGATTAACCCGAAAAACAAGATTATGAAAACGTCAATGAACGAAAGTCTTTTTCTTGAAAAAAGATACCAGCCTGCAAGAAATAATGTAAAACAAATGGTGCTAAAGGCAATATTCAGATCCCTGTTTATGCCACTTACTAAAGTAAAATACCTGAAATCATCAACGTAACGGTTAACCTGGAAAAAGAAATCATTCATTATTTTTTGCAGTGACAAGCCTTCATAATTTAATTTCATCATATTGAGATGACCGCCTTCACTGGGCATCAGGAATGATTGGAGTATGTAGGGGATAAGAAATACAATTATAATAACCGGAAAATAATTGTCTTTTCGTTTCTTTTTAAAAAAATACCTGTACAGTAATGCTGGCAACAACACAATGCCACTACTGCGCATGGAAAATGAAATATACATCGCAAGCCCTTCAGCCACCGGAAGTAATTTATTGTTACTTGTATCTCTTTTCAGCTCAATAAAAATTGCCAGCATAAGAAAAAAAGTTGCCGGGAAATCTGACAATACATTGTTACGAAGCGACCATAGGTATGGGCTCATTCCTAAAACAATAATAAAAGCTATAGCATAGTAAAAAGAAAAATATTTTCTTACAAGAAGGTATGACAACCAAAGCATACCAGCAAAAAAGCAAGTGATAAATAAATGGTAGATAAAGAAATTCAATTGAAAAATTTTGTACAACGGGCTGATGAGTAAAGGGAAGCCCGGCGGATAATTTTGAGGGGAATAAGAAAGCGACAGGGGGTTAAAGATGAAACCTGTTTCGCTGTAAGAGTTTCCTTCAACAATGTTTTTTGCATGTAAAAGAAAAAGAGCAAAATCATCGCCCCAGCTCTGCCCCTGAAGAGTTGTAAGAAAATGAAATAGAATAATACCAATTATAAGTAACAGCAGTAGGAAGCGCTGTTTTTTGGAATGATGATATTGCATTTGACCATTATGCATAACTTACATTCAGTTTAATATCTTATACATCCCACCCAATATCCCTCCTGAAATATCGACTCTCAAAATAAATTCTTCCAGCGTTTGCATAACAGTTTTGTAAAGCATCGCTTAGATCTTTTCCGTAAGAGGAAACCGCAAGCACCCTGCCTCCGTTTGTAAGCAGGTTATTGTTTTCATCCATCTTTGTCCCTGCTTGAAACACCATGCAGTTCTCTGTATTTTCAATGCCTGTAATTACTTTGTCTTTTTCAAATGCTGAAGGATAGCCGTGGCTGGCAAGGATCACAGTTGTGCAAGCCCGTTCATCAACTTCTAAAACTTTGTTTCCAAGGGTGTTTTCTGCAACAGCTTTATACAAATCAAGGATGTCATTTTTTATGCGAGGCATTATCACCTGTGTTTCAGGGTCGCCCATTCTTGCATTGTACTCAATTACAAAAGGCTCATCTCCGCATTTAAACAAACCGAAATACAGGAATCCCTTGTACAAGATATTTTCTTTTTTCAATCCATGTAAAGTTGGGTGAATGATTTTTTCCTTCACTTTTTGCAGAAAATTTTCTGTTGCAAATGGTGGCGGAGAAATAGCTCCCATGCCCCCGGTGTTTAGCCCTGTATCACCATCGCCGATCTTTTTATAGTCTTTAGAAGGGGGAAGCATCATATAATTTTCGCCATCTGTAAGAATGATCACTGTCAGTTCCATGCCGGTTAAAAATTGTTCAATTACCACAGTATCCCCCGCCTCGCCAAACTTCCCACTCATCATCAGTTGCAGTTCACTCACCGCCTGAGCATGATCTTCACAGATCACAACTCCTTTGCCTGCAGCCAATCCATCAGCTTTTAATACAACAGGTAAAGAATGATTTTTGAGATATGCAACAGCATCATCAATACTTTCTTTTGTAAATTCTTTGTAAGCAGGAGTTTGAACATGATTGCGCAACATAAATGCTTTTGCAAATGCCTTGCTTCCCTCCATTTGTGCCGCAGTTTTATTCGGCCCAATGACCGGAATATGCTTTACTGAATCATCATTTTGAAAATAATCAACAATACCTTTCACTAGCGGGTCTTCAGGGCCTACAACCACTATGTCAATTTGCTTTTCAATGCAGAATTTTTTCAATGCAGGAAAATCAGTGGTTGAAATTGTTACATTCTGACCGCAAGCTGTGGTGCCGGGGTTTCCGGGGGCGATGTAGAGGTGAGTGAGTTGGGGGGATTGTGCAATTTTCCATGCCATCGCATGCTCTCTTCCGCCTGAACCTAGCAGCAAAACTTTCATGAGGTCAAAAATAGCATTGAGCAATGAGTATTGGGTAGTGAGACTTTATATTTGCAGAAAAAACATCGCAGTTTAAGTACCATTCACCACTCATCAGATGAAAGTAACAGAACATATTAGCCTGGCTAATAAAACATTAATCAGTTTTGAAATTCTTCCCCCATTAAAAGGTAAGAGTATTCAGAATATTTATGATGTGCTGGATCCGCTGGTTGAGTTTAAACCTTCATTTATTAATGTAACTTATCATCGCAGTGAGTATTTATATAAGAAACGGGGGGATGACAGGTTTGATAAAGTGTTTATCCGCAAGCGGCCAGGAACTGTTGGGATTTGTGCAGCCATTCAGTTCAAATATAAGATTGATGCTGTAGCGCATATAATCTGCGGTGGTTTTACGAAAGAAGAAACCGAAGATGCACTCATTGACTTAAGTTATTTGAGCATTGATAATATTTTATTACTGCGGGGCGATGCTGCAAAAAATGAACGGGATTTTGTTCCTGAACCGGGAGGGCATAAATATGCCAGCGACCTTGTGAAACAAGCAGTGAACATGAACAAAGGAATTTACCTGGAGGAAGATTCAATCCAGGGATATAAAACGGATTTCAATATTGGCGTAGCAGGCTATCCTGAAAAACATTTCGAAAGCCCCAACATAAAAAGCGACCTCAAATACCTGAAGGCGAAAGTAGATGCAGGCGCTGAATACATCGTAACACAAATGTTTTTCGACAATAA
>JBJXHH010000004.1:0-62351 GCA_046160675.1 Chitinophagales bacterium | reverse complement strand
CAAACATATTGCGGGCAAGGCATTGGCAACTACTGCGCAGAAAAAACAGGAAGAAAAAATATTAATGGCGATGGAGACCCCCTTGACATTTGTGTGTTCACCGAAAAAAACATTCCGCATGGAAATATTCTTATCCCGGCCATCCCAATTGGTGGCTTTCGTATGATTGATAAAGGACAGGCAGACGATAAAATAATTGCTGTGATGAAACATGATGAAGTGTATAATCAATGGAAAAACATTACTGACCTGCCCGTTACTTTGCTGGAAAGATTGCGCCATTATTTTCTTACCTACAAGGCTATGCCGGGAGCAGAGAATCAGTGTGAGATAACTCATGTTTATGATGCTGGGGAAGCAAAGGAAATTATCAAAATATCTCAGGAAGATTATAAAAATCTTATTGCATAAAAGAAGTAAAACTTTTCTTATTACCTTTCACTTGAATTATTAAACATGGCAAAAAAGAAATCATTATACGAACCTCTCCTTGTTGAAACCGCATGGGAAGTGTGTAACCAGGTGGGCGGAATTTACACGGTTGTGAAAAGTAAAGCGGCAAGTATTGTAGAAAAATGGGGTGAACATTATTGCATGATCGGTCCGCTACTCTCAAAAAAACTACCCGCCGAATTTGAAGAAACACAGGATTATGATGATGATTTCGGAAAAACGGTTTTAGCCATGCGAGAGAATGGTTTTGAGATTCACTACGGGAGTTGGCTTACCCAGGGAACCCCAAAGGTCATTCTTATTCCGATTGAGCAGGCAACAAACTCCCTGAAAGATATCCGCCAATATTTATTAAAAAATCACCAGGTAAATATTTTCAATCCCGATGACTTGCTTAACCAGGTGATTTGCTTCGGCCATCTTGTTTTGCAATTCTTTATTGCATTGGAAAAGCAGGCTGAAGGCAGAGACATTATCGCACATTTTCATGAATGGATGACGGGTATGCCCATTGGCGAGATAAAAACCCAGAAATTAAAAGTTAAAACTGTTTTTACAACCCATGCTACAATGCTGGGCAGATATGTTGCAGCTAGTGATAATAATTTTTACCGCAACCTGCCCTCCATAAACTGGCTGCAAGCAGCTCAAAAATTTTATATTGAACCACAAGTAAGATTGGAGCGAATGGCTGCACAGGATTCAGATATCCTGACAACAGTGAGTGATGTTACCGGAAAAGAATGTGAATTCCTTCTTGGCAGAAAAGCAGATCATATCTTACCTAATGGACTAAATCTTTTCAACTTTATTGCCACCCATGAAATTCAAAACCTACACAAGCGTTTTGCAGATAAGATTCATGAATTCACCATGGCACATTTTTTTCACAGCTATACTTTTGATCTTGATAACACTTTATACTTCTTCACATCGGGCAGGTATGAATATCATAACAAAGGATATGATCTTACATTGGATGCATTGCGCAGGCTGAATGCAAGAATGCAAAAGGAAAAAATTGAAAAAACAGTTGTGATGTTTTTCATCACAAAACAACGGTTTGAATCCATCAACCCGAAAGTATTACAAACACGGGCTGCAATGAACGAAATACGTAGCACCAGCGAAGAAATATTGAAACAAGTCCGGGAGAAATTGTTTACAGCCGCAGCAACAAATGCGGATAGCAATCTTCCGAATCTCAACGATTATGTGGATGATTACTGGAAATATCGCTACAGGCAAATGATACAAAGCTGGAAGACAGATTACTGGCCAATAGTTGTAACACATAATTTGACAGATGATAACAATGATGAGATTATTAGATATATCCGTCAGCATAATCTGGTAAATAAACCAGACGACAAGGTGAAAATTATTTATCACCCCGATTTTGTAGCGCCGACTTCACCGCTATTCGGCATGGATTACCCGCAGTTTGTGCGGGGCTGTCACCTCGGCATTTTTCCAAGTTACTACGAACCCTGGGGTTATACACCACTTGAATGTGTTGCCCGTGGTGTGCCGGCTGTAACCAGCGACCTGAGCGGGTTTGGCGATTATTGCCAGAAACGGTTCCGTGACCTTGATGAGAAAGGGATTTATATTGTACGAAGAAAAAATAAAACGTTTGATGAGAGTGCCGATGATCTCTGTAACATCATGATGGACTTTGTGCAACTCTCCCGAAGGGAAAGAATTATTTTGCGCAACACAGTGGAAAGTTATGCTGAAAACTTTTCATGGAACAAGCTAAGTGCAGAATATGAGAAGGCGTATCAGATGGTTTTGGAGAAGGAATGAAATCAATTTAAAAACTTGTAAACTGCTTCCATAAATCCCTCCGCATCCTCCTCCGGCACAAAATGTCCACAGTTTTTTAATTCTATGATTTTTGCATGTGGAAGTTTTTTCTTCCAGGTTTCAATTAGGTAGGGGGGAAGAAATTTGTCTTTCATACCCCAGGTAAATAAAACAGGTATGTTTTGAATTTCATGAAGTTGATTCCATTGTTCATTCCACCAGGGTCCGGCATCTTTCAATTGTTTTGCAATGGCGTAGGCTGCAATTCTGTTTGCAGAATTGTTGAGAGGTATTTTATAATGCTTATGAATTTCTTTCGTCAGTTTTCCCCTGTCGCCGTAAGCCTGCGGCATGATCATATTTACAGGAGCATTTAGGTTTTTGTACATAAACTTCCCTAACCAGGTATGAATGATTTTCGCAGGGGCGCTGAAGTGCTTATCATGCATCACATCCCACATCCATGTATTCCAAAGAATGATGCGGCGTACATTTTCCGGGTTTTTAATGGCGTAATGCAAAGCAAAGCCACCGCCGAAATCTCCCGCAACAAGAGCGATATTTTTTAATTGCAGATGATTTATAAATTTTTCTAATCTTTCAGCATGCGCTTTTACAGAATAATCAGCGGTTTGTTTTTTATCACTCAGCCCGAAACCAAGATGATCGGGCGCAATGCAACGATAATTTTTTGAAAGAGATGTTATGACACTACGAAATGAATAACTCCATTCAGGTGTGCCATGCACAAATACAAGCACATCGCCCTTCCCCTCATCAATGTAATTCATATTGCCTTCGGGAGTTTTGTATGTATTTAGATGAAAGGGGTATTCAGTTCTGTTGAGCCAATTTATAGTTTGCATAAGTTGATGGCATTTGTAAGGCAAAATTCGGTTGAAACAGGCTAAAGAAAGTTGGCGCAAACCAACTTTTCTTACCAAGTATTAAACTTTCACTGAGTTATATAACTTACTAAAATTAGTAGCATCCATGCCGAGGTAGGAGGCAATGTATTTATGCGGAATGAGTTGAAATAAATGGGGGCTGCGCTGTGCAAATGCAAGAAAACGTTCTTCCATAGTTTGTGTAAGTAATTCATAATGGCGGTGTATAAGGCCAATAAGGATCATTTCTGTCATTTTTCTTGAAAGCCTCTCTAAGTTTTGATGCATATCAAATAATTTCATCACCCGTTCATGAGAGATCTCAATTGCAGTTGTATCAGTCAAGGCTTCTAAAAAATACCTTGAAGGGGTTTGAGTAATAAAGCTTTCAGGCAACCCACTCAAGTTAATTGGATAAGTAAATGCAATCACTTGTTTTTTACCATCATGCAGGTAATAAGAGTACTGAACCCCTTCTGTAATGAGCATCATATTTTTTTGAACCTGCCCTTCGGCAGTAATGATGTCATTGCGTTTGTATTTTTTCAATTCATGATCTGCAAGAAAATACCCGAACTCTTCATCTGAGATTGGATGAAAGAGGTTGAAATAGGCATGGATATCATCGAACAATTTATTCATTTACTTCTGTAACCCCGTCAACAATATAAGGGCTATCACCCCGCCAGGGAAGAGTGCGGCGTTTTTCTTCATAGTGCAATTTCACATATCGCCCTTCCATCTCCGAGAGCAACGAAGCAATGGAATCATTGGTTACTGAAAAGAAAAATTTTTCTGAGGCAAGCGGCACATTCTGATTACTTTTAATACTACTCATTATTAATTCGCCTTCATACGTTTTAAAGATGTTTCCTTTATATGAAAACTTTTGTAAAATACCCGCTCTGTTTCCTTTGCTGTAAGTGTTGAAATAAAACCAATAAATGAGCAATGCAGAAACTGCAATAATGATGAAAATGCTCCAAAATAAAACTTTTCTGAAGCCGCTTTTCTTTTTTACTTTCTCTTCCATAGAAAATTATTTACTTGTATTTTGCAAAAAGGCGATCAAGCCTTTCATATAAGTCGCCTGGTCGTCATACATACACATGTGACTGCCGTTTTCGCAGTATAAATAAGACCCTCTCGAAATTTGTTTACTCATCCATTCCATATATTTCGGATCCATAGTATCATACTGTGCACTGATAACAAGTGTTGGCATTTTCAGGTTCTTCAGGTCGTTACTCCTATCCCAATATTCCAGTTTTCCGGCAACCCCAAATTCGCTGGGTCCTTGCATAATTACATATAAGCTGCTATTCATTTTTGCAAAAGAACGATTCATGGGTTCGGGCCATTCATCCATGGGGAGGCGACAAATATGTTTGTTATAAAAGTTAGGCATGAGCAAACCCATGTAATCAGGATTTGTAAAATCCCCGGCCTCTTCAATTGCCCGGATTTTTTTCAGTACATCCTGGTCCATTTGTTTTGCAAGCACTTCATCAGCATATTTTCCATACTTCGGCGCACTCGCCATCATGTTTGAAATAATTAAACCCTTTAAATTTTCCCCGTACTTTAGCCCGTACTCCATGCAAAGGATCCCACCCCAGGAATGCCCTAGCAAATAAAAATTATCTTTATTTAATCCCAGAGCAATTCTTACCTGTTCCACCTCGTCAACATACCTTGTAAGATCATATAAACTTGTATCATCAGGATTATCAGAATTTCCGCAGGCAAGCTGATCGTAATAAATGAACTCAATTCCTTCTGCGGGTAGAAAATTTTCAAAACATTCAAAATATTCATGGGTTGCTCCAGGACCGCCGTTCAGGAGAAGGAGTTTTATTTTCGGATTATTTCCGAATCGTTTTGTCCAGACATTGAACTCACCTTTCGGCGTTTTTATAGGAATCATTTTTATGCCACCATCCTGTACGCCCGTTTCAGTAGTTTTAAAATATTGCTGCAAAGGATTTTGTGCTGATATAAGCTGCATTACAAACAAAGACAAGAATGTAATTACTGCATTTTTTTTGAAAGAAATCATAGCAGTTGGTTTAAAAGATAAAAGTACGAAAGATTAGAAAATAAAAACAGAGATCAGCGGATAACTGTAACGTTGCCTTTCTTTTTTACGGGCTCTCCATCAGTAGTTAGAAATGAAATAAGGTAAGCGTACGTTCCCACAGGCACAATATCACCTTTGAAAGTTCCGTCCCAGCCTTCATTTGCATCAAATGATTCAAAGATCACTTCACCATAACGATTGAAAATCTGCATATTAAAACTATTATCATCACCAAAAACAATAACGGGTTTAAAAATACCATTGGCAGATCCGGGAACAATGGCATTCGGTACATATACTTTGGGGTCTTGCTGAAAACATACTTTGTTTGAACGGCTTATGAGTTGTTCGTTGATAGCTGGTGAAACAGAGTTCAAAATATAATTCGCCTCAACAAAGTAACAGGCGGAATCAGTAATGGTGATAATAGGTGCTACATCGTCAAGATAACTCAACAAAGATGAACTTACAGTTGCAATGAGTTCTTGTGTTCCGGAAATACTTCTGAAAAGATTGTAATCCTGAACAACGGCATTTGTCATTTCGAAAGGATTCCAGGTAAGTTGGTTTGTGAAATTATCATTGCCAATTCCGTTCAATAAAATTGTTCTTACAAACCCGGAAGAAACTTGTTCTTCACAACTATCAGTTGTAATCGTTTTGTAATAATAACTTTTCTGATTTGTTACCGCAGTGTTATCAGTGTAAAGATCTGGAGAGGCCGTGGGGTTGATTGTGTTTTGAGAAAAGATTGTTGTATAACCAGCCCCATCTTCACTTCTTTGAATTTCATATCTCAGCAGATCAGCTGAGTTATCGGCATACCAGCCAATTTCTACTACACCGGAGTTTGGCACGGTTGCATTTCTTATCACATTAAATTTTGCGGGTTCAACAACATTGACACTAAAATTCCATGCGTTGGAAACAGATGCTGCTGAGCCATCTGCCCGCACCGCAACAACAGTAAAATTAAAAATATCACTATCGTTCAAACCGGCATAAGTGTAGGTATTTATTGTTGAAGGAAGTGTTGCTATCAGAGTATTTCCAGTGCTGCTTACATCAAGCCAAACCTGATATTCAAGTACTCCTGCAGGCCATGTGTCATAAAAATTCCATGCTAACTCCATCGCATCAGAACATCCCAGCTGTGTTGCTGTCATGAGAATAGTGTGGTGAGGATTCACATTAAAAGGGCCTATGTTATCGCAATCATCTGTTGCGGCGATGGTATAAGTTTCCACATGAGTTCCTGCACTTGCAGAGTTATCAAAAAAAGTTGTTGTGAATCTCCCGTCTACTGTGCCAATTGCAACAAATCCTCCCATGTCCCTATAAATTGTATAGCCGCTGGTTTTTGATGAGGTGCTCGGCTCCCAGAAAATATCAACACCGCCTGTTGTTACGCTAACATAATCAATAACCGGCGCAGTTGGGTCTAAGTTATCGAGTGTGTCACTATGCGTTGTTAAGTACCCGGGGCAATCAAACAAAACGTCAATAAAATAATACCAGGTAGTTGATGTTCCATCAGCCCCAATATGCGTATAGGTAGTGGTTGATTCAGAAAAAATGAAATCAAGAATGCTGTAGGGTCCGGTTATTGAATTGCTTGCATAAATAATATATTCAATGAAAGGGCCGCAGGATTCTGTAGAGGGGTCCCATTCAAGAATAACATCTCCGCTTACTTGAGTTGTTGCACAAATTAAATCACAGGGAATTAAAGACTGGGCCTCAGTTTTATGAAAAAAAAGAGACGCAAATAAAAATAATAATATGCTTTTTAGAACCTTCAAAAAGTTATATCAAAGTTAACGAAGAAAAGCCAACTGCTATTTTTAAAACTGTAAAATTACTTTTCCATGATGCTTACAGCGGAAAGATTGCCGCAAATCACTTCTCTCATATTTTCAGGTATGAGATAAATATTTGCTAGGTCTCTCAACCTTTCAGGTGTAATTGTTTGAATCCCCTTTACAAGGTCTTGGAAATAACTGAAATCAAGCCCGCTTAACACAATGTTTCTTATCACATTGATGCGATTAAACGGACCATCAGTTGCCCGCAACAAGCTGCCGAGCATATAATTTTTTACGGTTGTAAGTTCATCTTCACGGATAAGCATTTTTCTTAACAGATCCATTTCTTTATACACTTCAGCTATTGCAGCCTTACAAACTTCATTGCCGGTTTCCATATCAATAGAGAAATAACTTGCATGATCAAGATGTGCGATGTAGGAATGAATGCCGTATGTAAAACCTTTATCTTCTCTAATATTACTCATTAACCGGGAACCGAAATACCCGCCAAACACGGTGTTTAAAACATTAACCTCCGGATAATCAGGGTGATCTTTTGGAATAGAAATACATCCAATACGAACAGAGGATTGAACAGATTGGGATAACTCATGATAATATTCTTTTTCTTTGCCTGCATGCAGAGACTTATCTGATGCAGCAATAGGAATTTTTTTCTTTTCATATTTCCCAAACTCTGCATTTAACATTCCTATTACTTCTTCTTTCACATTGCCACTCACAAATATTTTTGTGTTGCCAATGGAATAATGTTCATTATAAAATTTCTGAACCTGGCTTCTTTCCAGTTCATCTATATCGCTTAACTGCAAACTATATCCATAGGGATGTTGTTTGCCGAATAATACTTCAGAAAACATTCTTCCGGCATGAAAGTCGGTGTTTTGTGAGTTGATAAGAAAACGTTGTTTCTTTCTTTCTTTATATAAAACAATCTCATCATCCGGAAAAACAGCATCGTTTAATATTTCTGCAACAATAGGCAACACATGCGGGAGATGTTTTCCCAAGCAATATAAACTGAGAGAGGTTGTATCATTTCCGGAACTTGTATCAAGCTGAGCACCGTAGAACTCCACAGCCTCCGCAATTTGCAGAGCTGTTTTTCCTTTTGTTCCTTTCTTCATTAATGCAGATACAGCATGGCTTTGCCCTGCTGATGCTTCATACCAACGCCCGGCGGGAAAGCGCATTTCTATACGCAAAAGATCTTCTTCTACACCATCTGCAACATACACAGGTACAGTATTGTCGAGGTAAAAAGTTTTGAAGTTGTTAATACTTACCTTTTCAATCGTCTTCAGATCGGGTTGCACAATTCTATTTATCATCTTGCTCTTATCAATTATTTTTACTGTAATAGAGGGTGTTGCATTTTTCAGGTTTTAAAATTGTTTGTGCCGAGTATAAAACATCTTCTAATGTAACGTTTGCAAAACGCTCCATCTCTGTGTTTATGATACTGGCGTCTTCCAGCATTTCGCATATCGCAAGTCCCTGTGCTTTGTTTAATATGCCCGTGTAGCTTTCAGAAATATCCATCTCTATCATGTTCTTTACCCGCTGTAGCTCAGTCTCAGTTACCTTTTTTGATACAATTTTTTCAATCTCTTCCAAAATTCCACTCTCGGCAGCATCATAAGTTACCCCATCGCTTAGCTTACCGGAAATTATGAACATCCCTTTATCAATACTTCCTGCGTTGTAAACCCCAACATCGGTGAATAATTTTTTTTCCTTCTTTAATTTCTGAAACAATCTTGAAGACTCACCATTTCCTAAAATATCCCCTAAAATATTTGCAACATAATAATTTTGGTCAACCCTGCCGGGCATATGCCATACTTTATACATAAGGTTTACCGGAACGGTTGCTTTCACTTCGCTGAATCTTGCTTCGGTTTGTTCCGGCTCCAGCGGAATATTTTTTATCAATTCTTTTCCTTTATCTATTTCCCCGAACCATTTTTTTGCAAGATTTAATACAACATCAGTTTTTATTGCTCCGCTAATACTCAGAATGGCATTTCCAGGTCGATAGTAAGTATAGAAAAAATTTTCTACATCACTCAATTGCGCCTCCTGAATATGTTTTAACTCCAATCCGATTGTCGGCCACTGATAGGGATGATTTTGATACACTACTTTGCGGAGTTTATGCCACAGGTCGCCGTAAGGGCGGTTAATGTAATGTTCTTTAAATTCCTCACAGACAACATTGCGTTGTATACCCAGCGTCTTCTCAGAAAAATCTAACTGCATCATCCTGTCGCTTTCTAACCAAAGCGCTGTTTCAATATTTTCTACAGGCAGTACATCGTAATAATTTGTTAGGTCATTTGTGGTGAAAGCATTGTTTGTTCCACCTGCAAGCTGTAAGGGGGTATCAAACTGTGGGATATTTTTACTACCCCCAAACATAAGATGCTCAAATAAGTGTGCAAAGCCGGTTCTGTTCTTTTCTTCATCCCTTGCGCCCACCTTATACAAAACATCAACGGCTACAAGTTGTGTTGTAAAATCTTCATTAATTAGAACAGTAAGACCGTTGTCAAGGAAAAATTTTTGATATTCAATCATAAACTAAAATAGAAAGTATCTTGTTTTAAATTTGTTCTGCAAAAATAGCCGAATTACAGCGATTCATGATGTTATCTGCACTTTATCAAAAAGCCCTCAACTCAGAATTCCTTTCCGTTGAGGAAGGAATGTATCTATTTGAGCATGCGCCAACTCCTGAATTGATGGAAGTTGCAGACACACTTCGAAAACAGAAAAAACCCGGAAACGTAGTTACATGGATCATTGACCGCAATGTGAACACAACGAATATTTGTGTGGCGAATTGTAAATTCTGCAACTTTTATCGTGTGCCCGGGCATGCTGAAGGTTATATTACTGATAAAGAAACGTATAGGAAAAAAATTGAAGAAACCATCCGTTACGGTGGCGAACAATTATTGTTACAAGGGGGCCATCATCCAGAGCTTGGGCTGGATTTTTATGTGAAAACTTTTCGGGATATAAAAGAAATGTTCCCGCAAATTAAATTGCATTCACTCGGACCCCCTGAAATTCATCATATCGCTACTCTTGGAAATTATTCTTATGAATACGTTTTAACAGAACTCATGAAAGCGGGCTTAGATAGTTTACCGGGAGCGGGCGCCGAAATTTTAGTTGACCGTGTGAGAAAAATTATTTCTACAGGAAAATGTTTAAGCGATGAATGGCTGGATGTGATGCGGGCGGCGCATAAACTTCATCTTACCACCAGCGCAACCATGATGTTCGGGCATATTGAAACAATTGAGGAAAGATTTATTCATCTTGAAAAAATCCGGCAAGTGCAATCAGAAAAACCTGCTGATGCAAAAGGGTTCCTTGCATTTATTCCATGGACGTTCCAGGATGTTGATACAACACTTAAAAAAATACGCCGGGCTAAAAACGATACTACACCTGATGAATATATTCGCATGATAACGATGAGCAGGATTTTTTTACCGAACGTTGAAAACATTCAGGCAAGTTGGCTCACAGTTGGAAAAAATGTTGCACAAATTTGTTTGCATGCAGGTGCAAATGATTTCGGAAGCATTATGATTGAAGAAAATGTAGTTAGCGCTGCCGGTGCGCCGCATCGGTTTACATACAAAACCATACAGGAAGCTATTCATGAAGCCGGATTTGAATCCCAGCTAAGAAACCAGCAATATGAAGAAAGAGAAATCCCTGCCGAGATTGAGGAACAGGTCATTGATTATTAATTTCTCACAATTCATTTGTTTCATTTTATCTTCACAAAAAATTTCATCAATGTTCAGCATTCAAAATCGCCTGCAAAAGGAACTTGCAGAAATTCAGGAAGCAGGTCTTTATAAAAATGAACGCATCATTACATCACCACAGGCAGCAGATATTACTATCGCCGGAGGCAAAAAAGTAATTAATTTCTGTGCAAACAACTATCTCGGGCTTTCATCTCACCCCAAGGTAATAGAAGCAGCAAAAAAAGCAATTGACAGCCATGGTTACGGGATGAGTTCGGTACGATTTATTTGCGGCACACAGGATATTCATATAGAACTCGAAAAAAAGATCGCCGATTTTCTCGGAACAGAAGATACAATTTTGTATGCAGCAGCATTTGATGCTAACGGCGGAGTATTTGAGCCTTTATTTAATGAAGAAGATGCAATTATTTCTGACGCATTGAACCATGCAAGTATCATTGACGGTGTACGATTATGTAAAGCGCAACGATATAGGTATGAACACAATAACATGGCTGACCTGGAAAATAAATTACAAGAGACACAAAACCTGCGTAGCAGAATTATTGTGACTGACGGGGTGTTCAGCATGGACGGGACTATAGCGCAATTGGATAAAATTGTTGCACTGGCTGAAAAGTATAATGCGTTAATTATGATTGACGAATGTCATGCAAGCGGATTTTTAGGAAAGACCGGGAGAGGAACACATGAATATAGAAATGTGATAGGTAAGATTGATATCATAACCGGTACACTTGGCAAAGCATTGGGTGGCGCAAGCGGCGGATTTACTTCCGGAAGGAAAGAGATCATTGATATTTTGCGGCAAAGATCAAGGCCCTATTTATTTTCAAATACACTTGCACCATCTATCACAGGAGCAAGCATTGCTGTGTTTGATTTGTTAAGCGAAACCACAGAATTAAGAGATAAATTAGAAAACAACACAAAATACTTTCGTACAAAAATTAATGACGCCGGTTTTGATATAAAACCGGGCGAACACCCTATCGTTCCTATCATGCTATATGATGCTGTGCTTTCACAAACAATGGCAACAAAATTATTAGAGGAAGGAATCTATGTGATCGGTTTTTATTTTCCTGTTGTACCGAAAGGGCAGGCGAGAATCAGAGTTCAAATCTCAGCAGCACACGAAATGCACCATCTTGATAAAGCCATAGCTGCATTTACTAAAGTGGGTAAGGAGTTGGGGGTAATAAAATAATATTACAAAACAATGGCTTAAATCTCTATTTCCTTTCATTCCTTTTTTCATAGCAGAGTTATCTTTGGTTCATTACTCATTATAAAAACTTAACAATGAATAAAAGAGAATTCTTAAAATCTGCAAGTTTGCTTGGCGTTGCTTCAATCATACCATCTACACAAAAAGTATTGGCTGGTAATGCTCAAAAGATCTCAGGGGAATGTGTTCTCATCCCATCAGAAACAGCAGGACCTTTCCCTCTTGATTTAACTGACAATGAATTCTATTTCCGAAATGACGTAAGGGAGGACAGGGCAGGAGTTCAGTTAAATATGAAAATGAAGATCATTGGGGAAGATGATTGTGTGCCCATGCAGAATGTTCGGGTAAACATCTGGCATTGCGATAAAGACGGAAATTATTCAGGATACGGAACTGAAACGGGGCTGACATATTTAAGAGGTTATCAAATAACTGACGCAAACGGCGATGTTGAATTCATCACAATTTTTCCAGGTTGGTACCCGGGAAGGGTTTGTCATATTCATTTCCAGGTGTATGTGAGTTCTTCTTATGCCGCTATTTCTCAGCTTACTTATAACCAGGAACAAAAAATGGCTGTTTATGAGGCGCATGCAGATATTTATACAGACGGCCCTGACCCGCTTACTCCGGATGATGATGGCATTTTTGTATCCGGTGGATATGAATATCAAATATGTGATGTTACTGAAAATGCAACAACAGGGGGGTATGATGCTTATTTAGAAGTAACTGTGAAAGGAAGCGGAACAGTTGGGGTCGGATATGAAGAAATGCAAAATGCAAAACAATTTATATTGAATCAAAATATGCCTAACCCTTGTGCTGAAGAAACAACAATTCCTTTTACATTAAAAAAAGAATCAAAAGTTTCTTTATTTCTCTGGGATATTTCCGGTAAAAAAATTGCAACTCTTTTAGATACATCCCTTAAACCGGGTGATCATCAAATTTCTATTAATTTTAGTAAACTCGGAATTACAAGAAGCAATTATGTATATCATTTGAAAGTTGAAAACACGGACGGAGTATTTAACGATACGAAAATGCTGACTATAGCATAGTAGCGATCAAAGATTATTTTCTGTATACTCGGTTCACCCACCTCGGCAGGATAAATACTCCCGCTATTAAATAGGGAAAATAGGAGATGAGCCTCCAGACTAAAGCTAAAGTTGCCACCAGGGCGGGATCAGTAAAATCACACATCATTGCGCTAAAGGTAAGTTCAGCAACTCCGGCACCACCGGGAGAAATGGGTAAAAGCATGATCATCCAGATAGCAAACATTCGGGAAAAAATTACAGGCATGTCGGCGAGTGTTGGATGGAAAAATGCCATGATGATACAAAACGGGATCAAAAAAAATGAAACCCAGGTAAAGGTGGTTGAAATGAAGGCGTTGCGCCAGAACCGCTTGTCTTTTGTTTGTAGTTCCTCTGAAGCCAGAATAATATCATCACCTGTTTGTATTGCATCCTGCTTCCATTTTTTCAGGAAGGGGATGTTAAATACAGAAGTTATGAAACCCTTCAATGATCTTGCATTGATAAATAATCCGTAAGCAAGCAGTAAGATAATCATCAAAAAAATAACATATCCAACAAAGTAAACAGTTTGCATATTATGAAACATACCCATCAAAGGCAAGTCGCTCTGGCTGCGGCAGGCAGCATCAGAAGCGAACATCTTTGCCCCGCCCAATATCACAAAAAATAAAATTCCGGCAACAGCAAGAAACACCTGGTCAAGGAAAATAGTGAGCATGCTGGTAGTAGCACTTTTGCCCAGGCTAAGCTTTTCTTTTTTCAAAAAATAAATTGCAACTGCAGCACCGCCTACGGTTGATGGTGTTACTGCAGATGAAAATTCCCATAGTGTGATAACATGAAAACTCTGCCACCAGTTTAATTTGTTATCAGTAATAAGCCTGAGGCGATACATGTAACCTATATGCCGGAATACAATTAAAATAAACCCGCACAAGATCCAGAATCCTGATTGGCTTGTCCATGTAATTTTATTAAAAGCGTCTTTGTTCCAGGAAGAATAAATTAAATACCCGGAAAGTGCAAGGGTGAGGATAACAATGATGATGATTCTGGAATAGGAGAATTGCTGACTAATTTCCTCAGCAGTTTTTTTATCTTCAATCTCAGGGTTTGCAGGTGGTTCAATCATGTTTCGGGGTCTCTTGCTCGAGACCTTCTGACAAATTTATCCAGAAATTATTCATTCCTTCTCCAATAAGAAGTTGAATCTTTTGAGCCTGTATTAAATCTAACAAAGAAAGAAAACGAAACACCGCCTGGAACTTATCCCGGCAAGTGGAAAAAACATCAGCGAAAGCAGACTTCCCTCTGAGCTTGCAAAATGCCAACACACTTTTCCCTTCATCTTCAATTGTGTAATTAAATTGTTGCACAACATGCTCTTCAATATGCGGTTGGTTGCGGTAACGTTCCATCACTTTTTCAAACACCTTTAATAATGTAAATAAATTTACGGTGCTGAGTTCCATCTCGTTGCTATAACGTTTTGCAAGAAATTCATGCTCAATAGCAAAGTTTCCCCGGTGCATTTTTAATTGCCGTTCTTGCTCCAGGTTTTCGAGCTGCCCTACCACTTCCTTGAAACGTTTATATTCAAGCAACCTGTCAACCAACTCTTTTCTGGGGTCAATCTCATTCCCAAATTCGTCCAGTTCTTTTCTTGGCAACAACATTTTCGCTTTAATGCGCATTAGAGTTGCTGCCACAAGAATAAACTCACTTGCAACTTCAATGTTCAACTGGCTCATTCCATGGATATAATCAAGAAAATCTTTGGTGATATTAGAGATGGGAATATTGTGAATGTCCAATTCATCTCTTTCGATAAAAAATAACAAAAGATCGAAAGGTCCTTCAAACTGGGGAAGTTTTATTTCAAAAGTTTTCTGTTCCATGAATAGTTTGGTTAAAAGCCCGTATACAATCT
Source organism: Chitinophagales bacterium (assembly GCA_046160675.1). GTDB lineage: Bacteria > Bacteroidota > Bacteroidia > Chitinophagales > BACL12 > JACMJP01. The sequence goes on along the minus strand of JBJXHH010000004.1, from coordinate 47,283 downwards.
ATAGGCTGAAGCGCAGCAGACGGATTCAAAGTTGAAAGTTGCTACTATGAACTCATTACGCATTGACAAATCCCTTTTAGTTAATTGGCTACTTCGCTTAAAAATTTCACATGTAGTAACTGTATTTCTTCAGCGCTCAGGCCCTCATCTTTCAGTTCATTAAAAGCCTTGTTCTTGTCAAATTCAGTAGTTCCTCGGAAGTAATCAAATACTTCATCCTGGATGTCTTCTTCAATAATATCATTCAAATAATAGTCAAGGTTGAGTTTTGTTCCGCTTGAAACGATGGTCTCAATTTCGTCAATTAACTCTATGAACTTCATGTTCCGCATCCTGGCAATTTCATCCAAGGGAAGTTTTTTATCAATATTCTGAATGATATGAATTTTATGAACGGATTTATTAGCCACCTGTTTCATTACAAACTCAGAAGGTTTTTCAATTTCGTTTTCTTCTACGTAGCGGGAAATCTCTTCTATAATCTTCTCTCCGAATTTTTCAGCTTTGCCTTTGCTCACACCTGAAATTTTTACCAGTTCCTCCAAGGTAGTAGGATACATAGTTGCCATTTCTTCAAGGCTGTTTTCGCTGAAAATTACATAGGGTGGCAGTTTTTGTTCTTTTGCAATTCTATCCCTAATGGATGCTAGAAGGGCGAACAATTCCGGATCAAGTACACTCTTGCCGCCGCTGTTTTCTAATTCTACATCACTGGTATCGGTTTCATAGTCATGATTCAGGGAAATCATCATGCTTTTCGGCTTATCTATAAATTTTTTCCCTTCAGCTGTAAGTTTAATCAAACCGTATTGTTCAATGTCTTTATATACTAAATGATTAAGCAAACATTGGCGCAAAATTGAATTCCAAAAATGATCGTCTTTATCTTTTCCGATTCCGAACACATCAAGATTATCATGCCTGTAATTTTTTATTTCTGTTGAGTGCTTGCCTATCAGCATATCTACAAGATAGGGGATGGCATAGTTTTCATTTACTGCAGAAACAGTTTTCACCGCTTTCTGTAAAAAATCTTTTCCTTCTATCCTTTCTTTTGGTTTCAAACAGTTGTCGCAACTTCCGCAGTTATCTTTTGGGTATTCTTCACCGAAATAATGCAGGAGAAACCTTCTTCTGCAAACACTTGCTTCAGAATATGCGGCTGTTTCTGCAAGCAGTTGTGCTCCCATCTCCCGTTCAGAGAGGGGTTTGTCCCGCATGAATTTTTCAAGTTTTTCAATGTCTTTGTAAGAATAGAATGCGATACATCTACCTTCTAATCCATCTCTTCCGCCTCTTCCCGTTTCCTGGTAATAATTTTCTATGGATTTAGGAATGTCAAAATGAATGACAAATCGAACATCAGGTTTGTCAATCCCCATGCCGAAAGCGATAGTGGCAACTATCACCTGATAATCTTCCATCAAAAATCTGTCTTGTACATCAGTTCTGTCGGCTGCTTCCATCCCTGCATGATAGGCGCCGGCTTTAATTCCGTTGATGTTTAAAACCTTAGCAATGTCTTCGGTGGACTTTCTGTTCAGGCAATATACGATACCGCTTTTCTTTCCATTCTCTTTTATGTATTTTACAATTTGTTTGATGGCAAAATCTCTTGTTCGTTTAGGGCGGATTTCATAATATAAATTCGGGCGATTAAAGGATGAGATGAAAATATTCGGATCATTCAGCCCAAGGTTCTTTTTAATGTCACTTTGTACTTTCGGTGTTGCGGTTGCGGTTAATGCAATGATTGGAATACGTTCATTGATCGTATCAATCATATTTTTGATCTGGCGATATTCTGGACGAAAATCATGTCCCCATTCTGAGATACAATGCGCTTCATCTACCGCAATGAATGAAATTTTTATCCCTTTGAAAAATTCAATGTTCTCTTCTTTCTTCAATGTTTCAGGAGCTACATACAGCATTTTTGTTTTTCCGGCCGTAATATCAGCTTTTACTTTTTTAATCGTCTGCCTGTTCAGTGTTGAGTTTAAAAAATGTGCAATGTCATTATTGCTGGAATAACTTCGAACAAGATCCACCTGGTTTTTCATCAAAGCGATGAGTGGCGAAATGATGATCGCTGTTCCTTCACTTAACACTGCAGGTAGTTGGTAGCACAGAGATTTTCCCCCGCCTGTAGGCATGATAACAAATGTATCATTGCCCGTCATCAGGCTTGTAATAATTTCTTCCTGATCCCCTTTAAAATTATCAAAGCCGAAATATTCCTGTAATGATTCCCTCAATGAAATGTCTGTTGCCGCTTGCATATTCGTTAAATTTTTATAGTACTATGCTGTTATTTTCAAATGATTTTTACAACTTCGCCCCGCAATCAAACATCATACATGTGCAGTGCAAATAGATTTACTTAAATGAATGATAAATATAAAAAGATTTTCTTTAATAAAAAATTGTAGAAGTTAATTCATCGGCGATAATGAAAAATATTTATGTTGCTATAATGGCCGGGGGCATTGGGAGCAGGTTTTGGCCTGAAAGCAGGGTGAAGAAACCGAAACAATTCCTAGATATCCTAAACAGCGGCAAAACTCTTATCCAAAGCACCTTCGACAGGTTTTTAAAAATAGTTGCCAAAGATAACATTTTTATCGTTACTGGAGAACAGTATATAGAAGAAATTGAAAAGCAACTTCCGGGAATCAGGAAAGACAGGATTTTGGCTGAGCCTATGCGCCGAAACACGGCGCCCTGTATAGCTTATGTCAGTCATAAGATTGCAGGAATTGATGCAAAGGCGAATGTAATCATAGCCCCAAGCGACCACTTAATTTTAAATGAAAATAAATTCTTTGAAGTAATTCTAAAGGCAATTTCATACACGGAAACGCATAATGACCTTGTTACTCTGGGCATTAAGCCGACAAGGCCAGATACCGGCTACGGATATATTCAGTTTAATGATACAGAAGTAGCTGACGGGGTTCATAAAGTAAAAACATTTACCGAAAAACCTGATTTTGAACTGGCGAGAACATTTATGAGCAGCGGGGAATTTCTTTGGAATGCAGGTATTTTTATCTGGAATACCAATGCAATCATTCAAGCACTTGATGAACACCTGCAGGAAATGAACCAGCTTTTCTGGGAAGCAAGAAAATCATTCAATACTGAAAAAGAAAAAAAAGCCATAGAAAAAGTGTACAGTCGTTGTACGAATATTTCCATTGATTACGGAGTAATGGAAAAGGCGCATAATGCATATGTAATTCCTTCGGCTTTCGGTTGGAGTGACTTAGGGACCTGGGCCAGCCTTTGGGTGAATTATGAAAAAGATTACCTGGGCAATGCTGTAAAAGGCAAAAAAGTTATGATCTATGATGCGACTAACTGCATGGTGATGACACCCGATGATAAATTGGTTGTGCTGGAGGGACTGAATGATTTCATTGTTGTTGATACAGGAGATGTATTGCTCATATGCAAAAAAGAAAATGAACAACAGATAAAAGAAATTACTGCTGATGTTAAAATGAAAGGAATGGAAGGGTATTTATAAATTCTACATTAAAAATACTTTTTTAGAATACTGCATTATATTTACAATTCATGCAGGTAAAATCAAAACTCCCAAATGTTGGAGTAAGTATTTTCACAAAAATGACGGCATTGGCAAATGAACATGGCGCCATCAACCTTGCTCAGGGTTTCCCGAATTTCCCATCTTCTAAAAGTCTCATTGACCTGGTACATCAATATATGAAGAAAGGCATGAACCAATATGCTCCGATGCCAGGCCTTATACAACTAAGGGAACGCATAGCTGAAAAGTATTATAACATTTATGACATTCAGTATCATCCCGATACAGATATAACTATCACAAGCGGCGCCACACAAGCAATCTATACAGCAATCGCCGCATTAGTACATGAGGGGGATGAAGTAATACTTTTTGAACCCGCCTATGATTGTTATGCCCCAACAGTAAAAATCCATGGCGCTATTCCCTTTGCGATTAATTTACTAGCTCCGGATTTTTCAATAGACTGGGAACTTGTAAAAAAATCGATCAACAGCAAAACAAAGATGATAATACTGAATACCCCACATAATCCTACTGGGAGTGTTCTGAGTAAAAAAGATCTTCAACAACTCGAAAAAATTGTTTCCTCTACTGACATAATCATTCTGAGTGATGAAGTATATGAACATATCATCTTTGATGAAGCTAGGCATGAAAGTATTTTACTGCACCCCAAACTGGTTGAACGAAGTTTGATTATATATTCTTTTGGAAAAACATATCACAATACAGGATGGAAAATGGGATATGTTCTTGCGCCACAATATTTGATGAAAGAATTCCGCAGTGTACATCAGTTTCTTGTGTTTTCAAGCAATACCCCAATTCAATATGCATTGGCTGATTTTATGCAAGATAAAAATGAATACCTGCATGTACATGAATTTTATGAGCAAAAAAGGGATATGTTCTTAGAGCTCATAAAAACCTCTCGGTTTACATTTACACCGGCAAAAGGAACCTATTTTCAATTACTGGATTACGCAAACATTTCAGATAAAAACGATATTGATTTTGCTGATGAGTTAACAATACAACATAAAGTGGCAAGCATCCCGTTGACGCCTTTTTATAAAACGCCACCGCAGAATAAATTATTGAGATTTTGTTTTGCTAAAACTGGGGAAACACTTCAACAAGCAGCAGAAATTTTATGCAAGATTTGAAAATTACGATAGTACAGGCAGATTTGGCCTGGGAGGAGAAAGAAAAAAACCTTTCTCATTTTTCTGAGCTACTAAAGGATGTTTCTGAAACAGACCTCATCATTCTTCCTGAGATGTTTTCTACCGGATTTAGCATGAACAACAAACCACTTGCTGAAAACATGTGGGGGACATCTATAGAATGGATGCAAAATATATCGCAGGAGAAAAACTGCGTCATAACAGGAAGTTTGATCATTGAAGATAAAAATAAATATTACAACAGGCTCCTTTGGATACAGCCTGACGGAGAATTTGAATTTTATGATAAGCGTCACCTCTTTTCTTTGGGAGAGGAACACAAGCATTACTCGCCCGGAGAAATGAAGATATTCCCGGAGATTGATAGTTGGAAAATACTTCCATTAATCTGTTATGATTTACGTTTTCCAATCTGGGCAAGGCAATCATCTCCATTTACTGAAATGGGAAACCATCCTTACGATGTTTTGATTTACGTTGCCAACTGGCCCGAAAAAAGAGTTTATGCCTGGAGGCAATTATTGATAGCAAGAGCGATTGAAAATCAATGTTATGTAGTTGGTGTTAACAGAGTGGGAATTGATGGAAATGGCTTTTATCATACAGGTAACAGTTGTGTAATAAATGCAATGGGTGAAATTCTTTTTGAAGTTGAAAAAGAGGAATGTGTTCAAACAATAAGCCTCTCAAAACAGGATTTAATAGCAACAAGAAGAAAGCTTCCCTTTTTAGATGACAGGGATGAGTTTGAAATAAAACTCTGATTATTTTTTCATTTTTTGCAGCTCATACTCCAGGGTTTGTTTCAAACCTTCTTCCAGCGGCCTCGGGTTATAATCCAGTTCTTTTTTTGCTTTCCCATTATCACCAAGATAAGTTATATCTGAGCTTACGAAAAGTGTTTCACTTGCATACATCTCAGGCATAGTGAAAACTAACTCAATTGGTTTCACCATCGCTGCTGTCATTTTCAGCATCCACGGTGGAATCGGAATGGGTTTTCTTATACCTGTAATTTTATGAGCAATTGTAAATGCCTCTTTAATTGAGTGTGATGGGCCGCATATAATATATGTAGAACCTGTCGGCGCTTTTTCCATTGCCAGAAGGTGTCCTTCAGCAACGTCTTCTACATGTGCCCAGCAATACATTGCGCCTGAGGAGATCATTGGTAACTTCTTTTTTAAGTATAGCCGCAACGCCTCATCAGTTAAGCTTGTTCCGTCAGGCCCGTAAATTAAACCCGGCATAACAATCACTAATGGCAAACCCTCTTTTATAAATTGCTTCGCAACTTCATGCGCTAGCGCTTTAGTTCTGTCATATTCACTAAGATGATTACCGTTGTAATGGTAACTTTCATCCATCAGTTTTCCATGTGTATTTGAATTAATAGCAAGTGTACTGGTATAAACTCCTTTTTTAATATTGAGTTCTTTCATTAACTCAAGAACATTTCTTGTTCCTTCAACATTTATTTTATAACCCGGGCTTTTATCCCGAACACCCACCTTATACCATGCCGCAACATGAAAAACACCATCGCAATTTTTCATTGCATCCCGCATACTTTCTTTTTCAGTCACATCTCCCTGTATTACAGTTGCACCCAAGTCAATTAAGGTTTTTGCATTATCGGGGTTGCGTACTAATGCCACAACTTCATGGTTTTTTTCAAGGAGTTTCCTTGCCATTACACCTCCGAGGAAACCCGTTGCCCCGGTTAGAAAGTATTTCATTTGATCAATTTTGGTTCTAAGATACTATGAATGACGACTTGCTCCGGATTTCATTTTTTCCAGAAAAAAAACCGTCTTTGAATTTGGAAATGTAAAAATCATTATTATATCTTTATGATATCAAAATAATATCATTAAAATTACAAACATATGATAACCGACAAAAATGTTAAACCCGCCTCAGGATACCTGATGCTGTTCATTTTTTTTCTATCCCTGGCCGGAGTTGGATACCTGGTCAGCTTTGAGCACCCCTTGTGGAGTCTTCTTTTCATAATTGTATTTTTTGTATTGCTCGGGTTTTTTATCGTAAACCCGAACGACAGCAAAGTGCTTGTTCTTTTTGGAAAGTACATCGGCACAGTAAGAGATAATGGGTTTTTTTGGGCAAATCCCTTTTATTCGGCAGCCAAAATATCTTTGAAAGCCCGAACCCTGGAGGGGGATAAAATAAAAGTAAATGACAGGCTGGGAAATCCTATCATTATAGGAACAGTAATCATATGGCAGGTAGAAGATTCTGCTAAAGCAAAATTTGAAGTGGAGAATTATGAATTATATGTAAAACTACAAAGTGATACAGCCGTTCGACATCTTGCGGGTTCTTATTCCTACGATCATTTTGGTGATGATGAAACAAAAGAAATAACACTAAGGGGTGGAGGGGAGCATATAAATGATGTGCTTGTTAATGAGTTAAAGGATCGTTTAATGCTTGCAGGAGTGCGTATTATAGAAGCGAGAATTACACATCTTGCCTATGCTGAAGAAATTGCACATGCCATGTTACAAAGACAACAGGCAACTGCTGTTGTTGCAGCAAGAACTAAAATTGTAGAAGGGGCTGTGGGCATGGTGCAACTTGCCTTAAATAAATTATCAGCAGAAAATATTGTAGATCTTGATGATGAAAAGAAAGCTGCGATGGTGAGTAATTTATTGGTTGTGCTGTGTGGAGATAAGGCTGTAAATCCTGTTGTGAATGCAGGCACATTATATAATTAGAATTTTTATGATGGAGTACAAGGAAGAACAAAGAATAAAAAGCCCGCTCTTACTTGGGTTGGTTTTATTTAGTTCAGCAGTAGTAATTCTTGGGATGAGTTTTTTTGTGTATGAGATGGTGAAAGAGGGGCAGGATATATACATGACAATCCTTGTTCCGCTTTTTGTTTTGATGGCATTTACTCTTGCTTTTCTTTTGATCTTTCGAACGAAACTTGAAACTGATGTGAGTAAGGAAGGTTTCGGATACAGGTATTTTCCAATATTACCAAAGAGAAAAGTAATTGATTTTAATACTATAGTAAGCTGGCAAATAAAGAAAACAAAACTCTTCAGCGAGTTAGGGGGCTTTGGTTACCGCATAGCAATTTTCAAACGCAAAACAGGCTATATTATGCATACGAACGACCAAGTGGAATTTATATTGAATGATGGCAGGAGAAAAGTATTCAGCATTGCCAATACGGAAATGATGCAAAGTTTTTTGAGAAAATATATTGCAGAAAAAGAAATTAAATAGTGCCAAAGGAAAATAAGAAGCCATTTGTACTGAGAATATCTCCCGATATTTTAAAAGCCGTTGAAAAATGGGCGGCGGATGATTTTCGCAGTGTAAACGGACAGATTGAGTTTCTTTTAAATGATGCATTGAAAAAAGCAGGGCGAATAAATACAAAAGATAAGAAACAATGATCTTACATTATTGATTCTCTCACAATTTTATCATCCACCATCTCTGGCAAAGTCACTTTTAAATTTTTTGTTCTTTCCATTTCTCTTTTTATAGCAAAAATGGCTTCTTCATTTCTTGCCCAACTTCTTCTTGCTATTCCATTATTTACATCCCAGAATAACATTTGAGTCAAATTATTTTCTGCATCGTCACTTCCATCTAGCACCATCCCGAAACCCCCGTTAATTACTTCGCCCCAGCCAACTCCACCACCGTTGTGAATGCTCACCCATGTAGCGCCACGGAAGCTGTCGCCAATGACATTGTGTATCGCCATGTCTGCAGTGAATTTGCTGCCATCATAGATGTTACTTGTTTCCCTGTAGGGCGAATCGGTTCCGCTTACATCATGATGATCTCTGCCCAACACAACAGGCGCAGAAATTTTTCCGGATTTAATCGCATCATTAAATGCTTTTGCAATTTTCATTCTTCCTTCCGCATCAGCATATAATATTCTCGCCTGGCTGCCAACTACCATTTTATTTTCCATCGCAGATTTTATCCAGTTGATATTATCCGATAACTGCAATTTAATTTCATCAGGAGCTGTTGCATATATTTCTTCCAAAATATTTGCAGCAATTTCATCTGTGACTCTTAAATCTTTTTCATCATTGCTGCAGCACACCCAGCGAAACGGCCCAAAGCCGTAATCAAAACACATTGGACCTAAAATATCCTGCACATAGCTTTTATAGATAAAATCTTTTTTATCATCTAGAATTTTTGCACCGGCCCTTGCAGCTTCCAGTAAAAACGCATTTCCGTAATCAAAAAAGTACATCCCGTTTTCTACAAGTGTATTGATGGCTGCAACATGACGGCGCAAACTGGTATATACTTTTTCTTTAAATAATTCTGGCTGTTCAGCCATCATTTTTTTACTTTCTTCATAACTTAAACCAACAGGGTAATAGCCGCCGGCAAAAGGATTGTGCAATGATGTTTGATCACTACCTATTTCTATTTTAATATTTTTTTCTGCAAGAAATTCCAGCAAGTCAACAATATTTCCTTTATAAGCAAGAGAAACGGCTTCTTTGTTTTTTTTTGCAAGCAACATTCTTTCAAGCAATATATTCAAATCTTCAAACACCTCATCCACCCAACCCTGTACATGTCTTTTATTTGTTGCGGCATCATTCACTTCTGCCACAACGCAGATACCTTTTGCAATCACAGTTGCTTTTGGTTGAGCACCGCTCATACCACCCAATCCTGCGGTTACAAATATTTTTCCCGAACAATCTTTTGCGGCTTTATCAATTTTCCTTGCTGCATTCAATACAGTGATATTTGTTCCGTGCACAATGCCCTGCGGTCCGATATACATAAATGAACCTGCTGTCATTTGCCCATATTGAGTAACTCCAAGCGCATTAAATTTTTCCCAGTCATCGGGTTTTGAATAGTTAGGTATCATCATCCCATTTGTTACAACAACCCTGGGGGCATTTTTATGTGAAGGAAACAACCCAAGCGGATGGCCTGAATAAAGTACTAATGTTTGTTCATCCGTCATGGTTGCGAGGTAATGCATTGTGATAAGATACTGCGCCCAATTTTGAAATACTGCACCATTGCCTCCGTAGGTGATTAATTCATGCGGATGCTGGGCTACAGCATGATCTAAATTGTTTTGCAGCATGAGCATAATACATGCAGCTTGCTTACTTTGATGTGGGTAATCAGAAAAACTCCTTGCTTTTATTTCATACTCGGGACGAAAGCGATACATGTAAATTCTTCCGTAAGTTTTTAATTCATCAGCAAATTCTCTTGCCAGGATTGAATGAAATTTTTTAGGAAAGTACCGGAGGGCGTTTTTTATTGCAAGAATTTTTTCTTCCTTGTTCAAAATATCTTTTCTTTTCGGCGCATGATTTATCGAAGTGTCATAACTTTTTGATGCCGGTAAATCTTCAGGGATACCTTGCAAAATTTCTTGCTGAAATGCGTTCATTTTACTTTTTGATTGAGTTGCGATGCCTTGTTCCGGTTGCAAAGTTAATATACCCTCTTCGCTTTAACTTTTGTTATATTTCTGTTGGCATAGTGTTTGGCTTAGGCAAGGCAAAAGCATGATATATGAAAAAAAATTACTTACTCATCATTGCTTCGGCTTCTATGATACTTTTCTCCTGCGACAGGGACGAAATTCCGTATTATGATGTTCGGGATGAATATGTTGGACGATATGTAGTTGATGATTACTGTGATGTTGGTGTTTCTGACTATGAGTTGGATATTTATAAATCTGACTATAACGATGAAATTGCTTTTGGGTTTCCGGGCTTATTTGAAGCGGGAATGGATGTGAAGGCAATTGTTACAGGTATGAAGATCATTATCCCTGTACAACAATTTCATATATCTAGTTGGCCCGAAATTTTTTACGAATTCAGCGGAAGCGGCAGTTTAGAAGATTCGCTTTTGATTGTAGATTACCAGGTGCTAACCGTTCAAAACGGTTTTATAGTTGATGATGTTGATTGCAGGGCAGAGATGTTCAGGTTTTAACGAACGATCAAAATATTTTTATTAATAACAGAATAATCATCCCTGAGGGAAAGAATATAATTTCCTTCAGGGATTTTGCTTATATCTATAACCTGCGATTGAGAAATAGAAAGGGCACTAAAAACAACTTCCCCAAAAATATTTGTGATCAAGATTTCGGAATCATGAAAGTTTCCGGAAAGAAAAATAAATTGACTGCAGGGGTTAGGAAATAATTGCAAAACTGAACTTGACGGGCCTGTAACAGAAACATACAAAGCCCTGTCAAACACTACCAACCCAGAGGTTTCCGTGCCTATCCAAACCTTATTTTCTTTATCAATTGCAACACAGTTTAATGTATTTTCAGGCAATTCGGAGTTGGATATATCATAAGTAAACCAGTCAGTGTTATCAAAAGTTGTAAGTCCAAAAGAATGCATAGCAAGAACTCCAATATTATTTTTATCAATAGTTACATCATTCATTTCAAGGTCGGGAATGTCTGAATTGAAGGGAGAAAAATTGAGGAAAGTAAATGCAGGAGTTACAATACTCAAACCGCCAAAAGTTGTTGCCATCCATTTGTTTCCGAACGTATCTTCTGCAATTTGAAGAACTGTGTTGTCTGCAATTTCTGAGTTTTCTGTTCTGTAATAATTGATAACCCCGGCATCGTAAGTAGATAAACCTCCATTGATAGTGCCGAGGTATTTTACATTTTCATCATCAATTAAAATGTCTGTGATGTTTGAGGATTTTAAAGTTGAGTTATCCGTTGTATAAGTATACCAATAATCAGTGCCATCCCATTTGCACAGCCCTCCAGTTGTGCCGAGCCAGAGAGTATCATTCATATCTTTATTGATGGCACGGATATGATAGTCAGGGATTTCGGAGTTTGCAGGATTAAAAACTTCCCATATTGTTCCGTCAAACTTTGAAAGGCCACCGAGAAATGTTCCCACCCAAAGAACGCCATCATTATCAACAAAAACACTTCTTATGAAATTATCAGGCAGACCAGAATTGCCTGTATTGTATATATCCCAGGTATCATTTGTATCAATCTTTGCCAACCCATTTTCTGTTGCTATCCAAACATTTTCATCAGTATCAAAATAAATTGTATTCACAGTATTTGAAGGTAGTTCTGAGTTTTCAGTATTGTAAATAGTAAATGCTGTTTGCGAAAAACAACTCAATGGGAAAAAAATTAAATTGAGAAAAAATATTTTTATCATTCAAGATGAAATTTAATATAAAAAAATGAGGCTTTTACTCATTTTGTAAAAGCCTCAAATTTAAAGGAGGTATTTTAATTTGCGATTATTCTTTATTCATAACTCCGGACACCATTCCACCGGAAACAACCGGCTCCTGGGTTGTCTCTTTCTTTTTTATACCAAATATTTTAAAGATCCATGTTTTGAACCGTTCATTATTCAGATACATAACAGGCACAATAATAAGTGTGATGAATGTTGCATAGGCTAATCCGAAAACTATTGTCCAGGCAAGCGGACCCCAGAACACAACGTTTTCGCCGCCAAGCCAAACATCAGGTTTAAATTCAGTAAACAAACCCCTGAAGTCAATATTTAATCCGATGGCAAGCGGGATCATACCAAGTATCGTTGCAGTTGCTGTGAGTACAACCGGCGTCATACGAACCCGTGCTGCTTCCACCACAGCTTCTTTTATATGCATCCCCTGCTCAATCAAAATATCTGTAAACTCAACCAGCAGGATACCATTTCTAACTACAATTCCAAACAGAGCAACTACACCAACGCCTGTCATTACAGCGGAAAAATCCATCCCAGTGATTCCATAACCCAGCAAAACACCAATGATTGAGAAAAATACTTCAACGAAAATGATCAGTGGTTTTGAAACAGAGTTAAATTGCGTAACCATCACAATGATGATAAGAAACAATGCAACCAACCCTGCAACACCGAGGAAAGAGATAGTATCTTCAATTTCCTGACTGGCGCTGGCATAGGTAATTTCAACTCCGGGAGGGGTTTCATAATTTTCCAGGGATTTTTTTATTTCATCCATGATAGTGTATTGCGCACTTTCAAACCCTGTTAATAAATTGCTTGAAAGTGTAATTACTCTTTTCTGATCAATCCGTTTTATGCCGCTATAAGTATTTGCATAGTCAATTGTTGCAAAGGCTGAAATTGGAATTTGACGGATTGCACCGGTCATCATATCCATGAAGGTGATCTTGAGGTTGGCAAGTTGATCAATATCTTTTCTCTGTGCTTCATCATATCGTATCACAATCGGATAATCATCATTTCCTTCCTTGAATTTTGTAATTTCTGTACCGTACACAGCACTACGTATTTCACTTCCAACCTGGGCTGTGTTTATACCTTCCCGGCGCATGCGCTCCCTGTCAAGATTGATAACTATTTCAGGTTTGTTCGGTTGAAGATCAGATTTTAATTCTTCTACTCCCTCAAAGTTTAATGAGTCAAGATATTTTTTGATACCATCTGTTGTCGCAATCAGTTCTTCAAAATTATCTCCTCGAATCTCAATGTTGATAGGTTTTGCCTGTGGCGGACCGTTTTGTTCAACACCAACAGTAATGGCTGCGCCGGGAATTCCTTTCACGGATTCCCTGATCTTTTCAAGATAGATTTCTGATTTTTGATTTCTTCTTATCGAAGGCTCTACAAAAGCTACCGTTACTTTTCCCTTGTTTGAATATGCACTCTGGTCAAAAGGGTCTTCATTTGCTCCAATAGTTACGTTAGAAATGATGGATTCAACGATGGGATTATCTTCGCCTACTGCTCCTCTTACTCGTTTTTCAACTATTTGTGTGACACTGTCAGTAGTTGACTGATCTGTACCGTTAGGCATTTGTACGTATGTGAAAATAAAATTCGGGTCACCAGTGGGAAATTGTTCTACTCCGGGTTTTTGAACCCCCAATAAAAAGATTGCCAAAAATAAAGTTGCAATTACTACTATAAAGGGAACGTAGGGCCTCTTAAGTGTCCACCTTAAAAAGTTAGCATAGCGATTTTGAAATGAAGGCCATCCTTTTTTCTGAAACCACCTTACCCCTTTTACTAAAACAAGATTGTACAACCAGAATAATAAAACAAAAGTGATAATCACATTCCCCAATAATAAATTCCCACTAAAAGAAATAACTATACCCAGGGTTCCGACTACAATGGAATTGCGTATTTGTTTTCTTCGTTTGGGTTTTTCGCCATCAATATGCGGCTTCATAAATGTTGCGGCAAAAACAGGATTAAATAAATAGGCTACCAAGAGGGATGCTGTGAGTGTAATAATCAGAGTGATGGGTAAGTAGCTCATAAAACCACCGATAACACCGGGCCAAAATATAAGTGGGACAAAGGGTGCAAGTGTAGTAAGTGTTCCTGCAAGAACAGGCACAAATACTTCTCCTGCAGCATTTTTTGCTGCAATCTTTATCGGCACTTTGCCGTTTGCGAAAATCCTGTGTGTATTTTCAATAACAACAATTGCATCATCCACTACAATTCCCAGCCCGAGTAGAAATCCGAACAACACAATTACATTCATGCTCCATCCCATAAAGTTGAGTACAATAAATGCGATGAACATAGAAAGTGGAACCGACAAACCAACGAACATAGCATCGGTTGCGCCCATGAAAAACATGAGCACCATAGTTACTAAAATAAAGCCGATGATGATGGTGTTAATGAGGTCAGCAAGCTGTGTTCTTGTTGTTGAAGAGGTGTCGCCTGTTACTTCTACTTTCAGATCTTTTGGCAACTCTTCTTTTTCCATCTCTTCAAGTAACTCATGAACATTATCGCTTGCCGCAATCAGGTTCTCCCCGCTTTTTTTGATCACATTTAATGCGATCACATTTTCTCCTTCCAGCCTCGCATAACTTTCCTGTTCTTTATAACTGTCTTTTACTTCTGCAATATCTTTTAAATAAATCGGCGCATTTTGCATGTTGTTGATGGTAAGATTTTTTATTTCTTCTACATCATCAAACTGTCCGCTGACAGTTATGCTCCTGCGCATGTTATCAACCTTCATGCTACCGCCACTAATGATCATGTTCTCCATGCGAATCGCATTTTGAACATCATACGCTGTGATTTTTGCAGCCTGCGCTTTGTACATATCGAGGTTGATCTGAATTTCCCGCTCGGGAGCACCTATCATGGCGGCTTTACTAATTTCCGGCAGTTCTTCCAATCTATCCTGAATAATGTCAGAATATCTTTTAATGGTAGGAAGATCATAATTACCTGAAATATTTACTGTGAGGATAGGGATCTCAGAAAATTCAACTTTGGCGACATTCGGCCCCAAACCTGCAGGAATATCTCCCGGTAAAAAAGGCTTTGCTTTGTCAACGGCCTCCTTCACCCTATCATAGGCGTCATTAATGTCAACATCACTGTTAAACTCGATCATGATATTACAAAAGTCCTGCACAGAAGTGCTTGTCATTTTGTTTACACTGTTCAGGGATTTGAGCTCCTTCTCTATTTGCTTAGTAATGAGATTTTCCATGTCAGCGGGAGAAGACCCGGGATAAACTGTGCCTACATAAATTGTAGGCATGGTAATATCAGGATATAACTCCTTAGGCAGGCTATTGTATGCAGAAATACCCATTATGGTGAGAATTACTGTCAGTACAAAAATGGTTGTCTTATTTTCTATCACCCAGCTGCTGGGTTTAAATTCTTTGAATTTGTCTATCATAAAATATTTTTATGAGTGATGAGAAATACTTTTGGGCTTTATTATTCTCTACTCGTATTTTTACTCAGATAATTTTGTTTTCTGCATGATATTGATTTGAACGCTGGTTATCTTGCGTATTACCATCTCACTTCCTGTCCTTCTATTACGTCTTGGTAACCTACAGTAATCACTTTATCTCCAACATTCAACCCAGAAGTAATTTCTGCAATACCGTTATAAATTTTTCCTACAGTTACATCTTTTCTTGCTGCAAGGTATTTGCCTTCCTCTTCCTTCACTGTGTACACATAACTTCCGTTGCTTGATTTTTGCACCATGTTTACATCAAGGGCAATCGCTTTTGCATTTTCATAATCAGCGATCTTCATTACTACTACCATGTTGGGTTTATAAATGCCGTCACTTCCAAGCTTTGATTCTGCAGTAAATGTTCTTGACGAAGGGTTGATGACTTTTGATACAAAACTGATCTTGCTGTCAACTTCTTTATTGATATCAGGGAAGAGCAGCTTCACATTGTCTCCTGCTTGAACATAAGCAGAATATGCCTCGCTTACTTCACCTTTCACTTTTAAGGAACTTGTATTTACTACTCTTATTCCTGTAAAACCAGGTGAACCTATCTGCCCGGCTTTTACATCCACGGCATCTACCACTCCGCTGATGGGCGATGTCATCTTCGTCATGTCCAACTGTTCTTTTGCAGCAGCAAGGGATTTTTCTAAAGTTTCAACATTATTTTTTGCTGAAAGGTATTGAATTTCACTTCCGATCTTTTGATCCCAAAGGGCTTTTTGTTTATTGTAAACATCTCTTGCAAAACTCAGTTGTGTTTCCATCGTTTCGATGTTTTTCACCATTGCATCATTGTCTAACTCGGCAAGTGTTTGCCCTCTGCTTACACTCTGCCCCTCAGTAACATATACTTTTTCTACAACACCGGGCATCTGCGGAGTAACGGTTACGTTATCACTTGCATCTACTCTTGCCTGCAAGTCGATGTAACTTGCAAAGGGAGCAAGTGCGATCTCTGCTATCTGTACCAATTCCCCTTCAGGCTCTTTTGCCGTTGTATCCAGTTTTGCAATTTCTTCTTCCAGGGTTTTTATTTTTTTGTCAAGTTCAACCCTGTCTTTTTTCAGGTCTTCAAGTTCAGATCGTTTTTCTGCAAGAAGTGGATCTATGTCTTTTTCTTTTGCGCCGCATGAAACAAGCAGCACTGCAATGGTGAGGATTAGAATTGTCTTTTTCATCTTATATATTTAAAATTGAGTTTTAAGTTATTGTTTAGTAGCCGAGCGCTTTTTTCAAATTCGCTTTCGCATTTAATAAGTTATATAAAGCGCCGATATAGGATCCCTGAGTTTGATATAATGAACTTTCAGCGCTTGTTAATTCAAGACTGCTGCCCACACCTTCTCTATATTTGATAAGCGAAACATTGTAGATCTTTTCAGCAAGGGCAATATTTTCATTTTGATTTTCAAAATCATTCAGTGCATTTTCATAGTCTGTTTTTGCTTTTGCAATTTCCAGTTGAATGGCCTGGTTGGTGGTTTGCTGAAGCAATTCAACTTTCTGCAAACCGATTTGAGCATACTCTATTTTATTTTTCTTTTGCAAGCCATCAAAAATTGGCACTTGCATGGAAACCCCTACTAATGATGTTTCAAACCAGGGCTGATCAAAATCAAAGAAATCAAACTGGTTTCTCTGGGCATTTGTACTTAAGGAACCAATTAAAACAAGGCTTGGGTAATAGCCGGCTTTGTTCACCTTTACATTGTAGTCATTCAGGATTTTTGTTGTTTCCAGTATTTCGAATTCTGATCTGCGTAAATAATTTTGATCTCCATCAATAAATGTGAAATCACTTTGAACATTACTGAGAGAATCAGTAAGTTCAATTGGCTGGTTTACATCAAGCCCCATCTGAAATTTTAAGAATGTTTTTGCGAGCTCTGTTTGATTCTTTACATTTTCCAAGTTCGTTTCCAGGGTTCCTATACTCATCTTCAGCCTGTCAACATCTATTTCCTCTACAAATCCCTGACGGTTCATTTCCGAAACTTCATTTAATGTTTTTCTGAGGTTATCAATGTTTTTTTGCCAGATCTTTTCACTTTCTTCTGAAACCAATACAGTGTAATACGCTAATTCAACATTTTTTCTCACTTCAGTCTCTGTAAGCTTTTGCTGACTTTCTACCAGGCTAACATACGTTTTCGCAGCATTCACTCCCACCAGCCAACTACCATTGAAAAGCAATTGCGAAAAGGATAAACCTGCTGTTACATTTTGTTTTGTTCCGAACTGAACTTCGGTATAATCTCCGGGTTCGCCGCCAAAAAATTCAGCAGGGAGTAATGAGGTGGGTAGTTTTAAAAAATTCTGATAATCAACAGACCCGCTGAGTTGCGGTAATCCGCTGGAAATCACTTCTCCTACAGTTGCCCGTGCGCCCTGAACATTAAGTGCTGCGGTTTTTATGTTGTTGTGATTCTGTGCTCCATAATCTTCCGCTTGCTGCAAACTGAATTGCTGCACTTGTGCAAAAAGTGCTGCAGGCAACATGAAGGCAATGAAAAATGTTTTAACCCTGGTTGTCATTATGTTGAGATTTTATTTTTTCTAAGTATTTAATTCCTTTTTGAGTTGCAATACCGCGGATATGATAGTCTAAGAAAATGGGAAATGTTTTTTCAGGTGGAAACTTATCATATGGAAAAATTTCATGATCAAGAAACATTTCTGCCCGTGCAATGTAAATCCTGGTCAGTACTTCAACATGCAAGTTTTCCCTGTATAACTCTTCTTTAATTCCCCTTTGCAGGTTGTGTTTTATATGATTGTAAATTTCATTATTACGATGATCAATATAAATCTGCCATGCATCGGGGTGATACTTCCGTAAATCAAACAACAATCCCGGGTTTAGGTTCTTGCTCATTTGATTCATCCATGTGGCAATGCCAAACATTTCATCAATTGCGGTTTTTGCTTGATGAATGATTTGTTCCACAACTTTATTTTCACAGGCGAAGTGGCTTTTCGTAACCTTGCAGATGAGGGCATCCTTGTTCTCAACATACTGGTATAATGTTTTTTTACTTATACCCAACTCCCTGCTTACATCATCCATAGTTACGCTTTTAATGCCGTAACGCATAAAAAGCTTTTCACAACGATCCAGTAACCTGGATTCTTCTGCAGATATATTTTGTACTGATACTGGCATTTTTATTTTTTGTATTCAAAGGGGTTTCCTATAGGCTATTGTAATAAGCGGCGCAAAAATAAACCACTAAAACTTGGGAAACAAATTTTATCCTTAAAGTTTCCTAAGTTTTTTAATTTTTAACACTTCTTTTTTTGGGTCATACTATAAACTCCGGCTAACAAAAATGTATTGATCGTTTCTAACGGAAAAATATTTTTGGATGAACAGGAGATTTTAGCCGATGAATGGCTAAATGATACGACGGGGTTTAGCAGCAGAAATGTTCAATGTATTAAGATCAATACCTTCTATGAGAGTTACCCCCGGAAACTTTCCCACTTCAAAACTTCCAAAGCGTTCATCAATCCCAAGGAATTTTGCGCCATAGAGAGTGGCCCAGCGCATCATATCTTCTGTTCGAATTTCCGGAAAACGATTTTGAATGGTTTTTAATTCCTCTAATACAGAAAGTTGGTGATTGCTTGCAAGGCTGTCCGTTCCGATGGTGATATATTGTACTTGCTGCAGAAGTTGGGGGATGTCCGGCAAACGATCTTCAATGTACAGGTTTGCATTTGGACAAAAACACCAGTACAAATTCGGGTGCATGTCTTCCGCCCACTCTGCATCCCATGCGGTTGCTATCGTATTATGCACAAGCATTGTTTTTACATTCCTGTTCATAAAGGGTAGCAAACTTTCTAGGGAAGTTTTTTTAGTCGGCGAAAAAAAATCATCAATAGGAATATTTAATTCTCGATACAATTTTCTTATTAATCCGCTGCCCTGCATGTAAAATTCATTTTCATCGTTGCTTTCCAACATATGAATAGTGGTAGGCTTACCGTTCTCATAACAATGGCTGCTAATTATTTTCAGTAATTCAACGCTTAAAGAATAAGGTGCATGCGGGGCCAGCGAAGCATGTATGCCGAAGCCCCTGGCGCTAGCCAGTAATTTTTCACCTTTCTGTATAGCCTCAAAAACCTTGTTGGGGTTAAGTGAAAGTAGCTCGGCAAATGTATGATAGTAGATATTTTTTCTTGCTTTAATTGCAAATGAATCTGTTGAGTTTGAAATATCGCCCACGGCAACAATGCCATTTCTGTACATCTCTTCATCCGCTTTTTCCATGGCAATTTGTTTTTCTGCAATGTCTGCCCCCTGGTGTTTTGTAACCTGCATCAGAAATTCAGGCAACCCTGTTTTTTCCGGAAAAGTATTTTTGAGATGAGAAAGTTCAAGGTGGCAATGTACATTTACAAATCCAGGCACTAATGCCCCGGCGTATGTTTCCAACTCACCTTCCGTGAATTCACTTTTTTCTTTTATGCTAATTACTTGTCCCTCATCACTCAGCAATAATACTTTATCTCTAAGCGGTTTTGAACTGATTGGGAAAATGAGATCTGCAGCAATACGGCGCATGGGGCAAAAATAGAAGTAATTTCAGCAGCTAAACACACGGAGAATATCTTATAGATTTGCCTCATGCAAACAATAAAGATCATTAACACTTCTTCCAACCCTAACCCGTCTTATGCAACAAAGTATTCAGCAGGGATGGATCTGCGGGTGCATCTAACAGCATCAATAGTTCTGAAACCTCTCGAAAGAAAACTTATCCCTACGGGTATATATATAGAACTTCCAGAAGGTTTTGAAGCGCAAATCCGTCCCCGCAGCGGGCTAGCAATAAACAGCGGCATCACCATGCTCAATTCACCCGGAACTATTGATGCCGATTATAGGGGCGAAATAAAAGTGATAGCGATTAACCTGTCAGACAAACCATTTATGATAAACAATGGCGATAAGATTGCACAGATGGTCATAGCAAAACATGAAAACATAAACTGGGAGAACGTTCAACTACTTTCTGAAACAAACCGGAATGACGGAGGTTTTGGAAGTACAGGAGTTTGAATATCATACCCGTTAATTTTATTTAAAACCAAATAATCTCCGTTACAACCGGCAACCTCCGAACCCGTCTGCAACTCTTATCTTTGCAGCGTTTTAATTTCAAGTGAATCAAAGAATATGAAGATCATTATACCTATGGCGGGCATGGGAAAACGCATGCGTCCGCACACTCTTACAGTTCCAAAACCCCTGATACCAATTGCCGGAAAACCAATTGTACAAAGGCTTGTAGAGGACATTGCACAAACCACAGATGAGAAAATCGAGGAAATAGCTTTTGTTGTTGGAAGGTTTGGAAAAGAGGTGGAAGATGGATTAATAACAATTGCAGAAAGCCTTGGTGCGAAGGGAAAAATTTGTTACCAGGATCAGCCACTTGGCACAGCGCATGCAATACTTTGTGCAGGAAATACTGTAAGCGGGCATATAATTATTGCCTTTGCTGATACGTTATTTAAAACGGATTTTAAGATTGATAAAGAAAAAGACGGAGTGATCTGGGTGAACAAAGTAGATGACTGGAAAAATTTTGGCGTTGTACAATTACACAGTGACGGGCATATTGAGAACTTTGTTGAAAAACCAAATCACTTTGTAAGTGACCTCGCCATCATTGGTGTATATTATATCAAAGATGGAGATACATTAAGAAAAGAAATGCAATACCTGCTTGATAATGAAATTAAGGATAAAGGCGAATATCAACTCACAAATGCACTGGACGCCATGAGAAGGAACGGGCATAAGTTTGTTCCCGGAAAAGTGGATGAATGGCTGGATTGCGGAAATAAAGATTCAACTGTTTACACAAACCAGAGGGTATTGGAGTTGAAGCAAGAAAAAGAAAAACTGGTTGCAGCTTCAGCAGTTATTAAAAATTCACAATTGATTCATCCCTGTTATGTAGGTGAAAATGTAGTGATAGAGAACAGTGTTGTTGGTCCACATGTATCTGTTGGCAAAAATTCTGTTATACGAAACAGTGTAGTGAGTAACAGTATCATTCAAACATACACCACTATTGTAGACAGAATTATCACCAATTCTATGATTGGCAGTAACGTAAGCCTGAAGGGAAAAGCAGATGATCTGAGCATCGGTGACTTTGTTGCCGAAATTAATTAGATAGAATGAAATCAAAATTTAACACACGGTGCATTTCCCGGCTTTATTGGAAATATATATTTTCCTGTTTTACAGTAACTTTTTTTTTCTTCTCGTGTAAAACACAACAGCAAACACAAAACAACAGTCCATTCCCCTTGGCAGATGAGATAAGGGTGGGTGAAGTGACTTCAGGAGTAACCCCGCAAAATGATACCCTATATATTGAGCGTACTTATATTGACGCCTGTAAAGCAAAGGCTTTAGAGGATTATGAAGGCGCTATTGTGTTATTCAAAGAAATTTTAAAGGTAGACCCGGAAAATGCGCCCGCATTATTCGAACTCAGCCGCATCTATTTCGGGTATGGTAGAATTGATGATGCGAAAGAACTTGCCAATGCTGCAATTAACAGTGACGGAGAAAATGAGTATTATCAGCTTCTGCTGGCTGACATCTTAACCTATGGCCAGCAATTTCCCGAAGCTGTTAAAATCCTTGAACAACTCAAAAAAAACTACCCGCAAAAAATCGACAATTACTACCAGCTTTCTTATGTGTTTGAAAGGATAGGGGATATAAAAAAGTCAATTTCAGTTTTGCAGGATGCGCAAAAACAATTTGGAGATGATGAAGGAGTGTTGGTTGAACTACAGCGATTATATGTAAAGGCAGGCGATGTAAACAATGCCTTGAGCAATTTGCAAAAACTCATTTTACAAAATCCCGATAACCCTTCTTATTACAATATGATAGGAGATGTGTATGAGATTGCCAAAAACTCTTCACAGGCAGAAGAAACATATGCCATACTCCTAACCCTTGACCCCGATAATCCGGACCTGCTGCTAAGTAAAGCTGAGATGGAAAAAGCAAAAGGAAATTTTACAGGGTACTATCAAACCATGAAAGACATGTTTGCAATTCCTTCAATCAATATTGATAAGAAGATATTTTTCCTCGTCCCCTTTGTTGATTCTATTACCGAAAAAAATTTCGTGCAAAAAGATTTCATATTCAACCTTACACAAATCCTTACAGAAACACATCCGGCTGACGCAAAATCCTTTGCAATGCGGGGAGACTTTCTATACTATGCCCAACAATTACAGGAAGCAAGAAAAAATTACCGTCAATCGCTTACAATCAGAGAGGATGTGTATGATGTATGGCTGAAAATTTTTTACATTGATGCAGACTTAAAACAAAATGATTCTCTGCAAACGGTAACGGAACAAAGTATGGAAATTTTTCCTAATCAACCCATGGGATATTATTTCAATGGCCTGTCATATATTAACAGAAACATGTATGAAGATGCGATACAGGTATTAAAAAGGGCGCTGCCTATCGCATCTTCAAACACACAACTTAAGGCCGATATATATCTCCGTTTGGGAGATTCTTATAATGAGTTGAAAAAATATGCTGAAAGCGATGCTGCCTATGAATCCAGTTTGCAGCTAAACCCGAAAAACCCGTATACACTAAATAATTACGCTTATCACCTTTCCCTGCGCAAAGAAAAGCTTGACCGTGCTGCTGAAATGGCAAAACTTGCTAATGAACTTGTACCCAATAATTCGTCTTTATTAGATACATATGCATGGGTTCTCTATCAACAAGAAAAATATAAAGAAGCTAAACAATGGATTGAAAAAGCATTGAAAAATGGTGGGGATAAAAGTGAGGTGATCCTGGAACACTACGGCGATGTGCTGTACCAATTGGGGGATGTAAATTCTGCTTTGGAAAATTGGAAGAAAGCGAAACAACTTGGCACGGGTTCTGAACTCCTTGACAGAAAAATAGATGAAGGAAAATTATATGAGTAACCTTCTGCCTGCTTTATTGATTATTGCAACTACTTTCTTCAGTTGTAATACATCTAAAAATAATACAGGGGGTAAAATTGAAAACCTTAACATGGATACCTTGGATGCAAGGCTGCATGCAGATGAATTCCGGTTCACTACGTTTTTAGCAAAAGCAAAAATTGATGTAACAGATGATGAAAAAAGCCAAAGCGTAAATGCAAATATTGAAGCCGAAAAAGATAAATACATCGGGATTTCGCTAAGGATGCTTGGAATCGAAGGCGCCAAGATCTACATCACCCCTGATTCGATAAAAATTATTGACCGCATTAACCAGAAATATTATCCGAGGGATTTCAGTTACCTGGAGAAAATATTTTCTGTGCAAGCAGATTTTCAAACCCTTCAAAATCTGCTGGTGGGTGATTTAGTGTATTATACCGGGACAAAATACCCCCTTGCCTGCGACACTTGTTATGCAATTCAAACACAAAATGCCACACTGAAAAATACTATAAAATTATATCCATCGTTTGATGTGATGCAAATGTTTGTGGAAGACATGCAAAACAGGAGAACGATGTTGCTTACCTATGATCAATATCAGAAAATCAAGGGTGCAAAAGATAAAGAGGCACAGCATTTTTCTTTTTTGCGGACAATCTTGATTGAAGCTGTTGAAAAGTATGCAGTAAGCATGGAATTCACAGACGTAACTTTAAACGAACCTCCGGGCTTTACGTTTTCTGTGAATCCAAAGTATGAGAAAGTTCTTGACTGATTTCTTTGCACACCTGACTTGTCGGGCCTTCCGTTTATACAGAAGCCTGCGTACCTATGCATTTGCAGTTAGTAATATCAGTCCGGCAATCATCATCTTTATTTCTGTGTTGTTTACCCCTCAAATAGATTCCTATGCACAAACAGATAAAAAATCTTTACAGAATAAATATGAAAAACTGCAGGACGAGATCAAAGACACAGAAGATTTATTAAAGGATACGAAAAATAAAAAACAAAATTCCTTAAATGAAGTAAAACTCCTGAAACGAAAAATTGATGTGCGGGAGGAAATGATACAAACACTCGCCCAGCAAATGAACACCGTGCAAAAAGAAATGCAGGATGCGCAAAAAGAAATTAACTTGATGGAGGGAAAACTTGAAAAACTGAAGGATGAATACGCCCGCATGATCTATTATGCATATGTGAATGAAAGTGATTATCAGCCCATACACTTTGTACTTGCTTCTGAGAGTTTAAGCGATGTGATACATGAGATTGAGTATGTGCGCTCATATACAAGTTACCGAAAAGAGCAATTGGAAACCATTGTGACAACGCAGGAGGAGTTGCAGAAAAAAATAAGCTCTCTTGCTGGCGATAAAGAAGAAAAAGAAAGTTTACTGGGGAAGGAACAGGAACAGAAAAATAAACTCACTGAAGAAAAATCAGAGAAAGATGTTACCTTGAAAAACCTACAGGGAAAAGAAAAAGAACTTGCTGCGCAGATCGAAAAAAAGAAAAAAGATGCAAAAGACGTCAACAAGAAAATTCAGAATATTATTGCAGAAGAAATAAAAAAGGAAAAAGAAAAAGCAGAGGCAGAAGCGAAGAAGAAAAAAGAAGCCGAAGAAAAGGCGCTTGCAGAGAAAAAAGCAGCAGAGAAAAAAACAACAACGGAAACAAAGAAAGAAACTACAAAAGAGAAAAAAGCCGAAACCACAACTTCTGAAAAAAAGACCGTACCCGAAAAACCAAACCCAAACCTGACTCCGGAAGCCCAGCTGGCGTCAAAAAATTTTGAGGGAAACAAAGGCAAACTGCCTTGGCCGGTGGAGCGGGGGAGTATTACTGAAAGATTCGGGACACATGAACACCCTGTGCTTGCGGGAGTGATGGTGGAGAACAATGGTATTGATATCGCAACAGCAGAAGGTGCAAGTGTGCGTAGTATTTTTGAAGGAGAGGTAGTGAATGTCATTTTCAATCCCTCTTTTCAAAAAGGGGTTATAATCAAACACGGAAATTATTATACGGTGTATACGCAGCTTCAAAATGTTACTGTGGAAGCAGGCGATAAAGTCTCCACCAAACAAAAGATAGGCACGGCTTACACTAACGCCGAAGAAGGACAAACTGAGGTTCACCTTGAAATCTGGAAAGGAACCGTTATACTCGACCCGGCCGGGTGGGTATCTAAATAGATCACCGCTGAACAAATATTTCAGCCGGATGTTTGTACATCTTAACAGCTCATATACCTTTGCGCCGCCATGCTAAAAAAACTTTTTTTCTGTCTCACTATTACATTTCTATCCCTGCATAGTTTTTCACAAAATGGGGTTATTAAAGGCAGGGTTTCAAACGCTGTGAGTAATGAGGATATACCGTTTGCTGTAATACAGTTGCAGGAAACTGCTTTTGGCGCTGTAAGCAATGAAGAAGGATTTTATGAGATCAGGAATATTCCACCCGGTACTTATAACCTCATCTGCAACATTATCGGGTACAAACAGGAGGTGGAATATGAAATAATGGTGAGCAATAATATGCCGGCAACTGTTGACTTTCAGTTGTTTGAAAATGACAACGAATTAGGCGAGGTGACCATAACTGCAACAGATAAATTTTTTAGAACAGATGAAAGCCCGCTTTCCCTCAGAACAATTGGCTCCAACGAAATTGTGCGCAATCCGGGAAGCAACAGGGACATTTCCAAGGTGATCCAAAGCTTGCCGGGTGTAGCGGGGACACTTTCTTATAGAAATGACATTTTAGTAAGGGGTGGAGGACCTGCGGAAAATAGGTTCTACCTAGATGGAATTGAGATCCCGAACATAAATCATTTTGCTACGCAAGGTAGCACCGGCGGACCGGTGGGGCTGCTGAATGTAGATTTTATAAGGGAAGCCGATTTTTATAGCGGCGCATTTCCTGCCAACTTGGGCAATGCGCTGAGTTCAGTCCTCGTTTTGAAAAACAAAACCGGGCGAACTGATCGTTGGGGAGGAACTGGAACTTTCACTTATACGGCTTCCGGTATTTCGCTGGAAGGTCCTTTAGGAACAAAAGCAAGTGCCTTGTTATCTGTTCGTCAAAGTTATTTGCAGGTGTTGTTCAAACAAATTGGCCTGCCCTTTTTGCCAACCTTCAATGATTATGAAGCGAAAATTTCTATTCAGCCAGACAAAAAAAACCAGTTGAATATCCTCCTCCTCGGCGCAATTGACAGATTTGCTTTTAACCCGGATGCAGTAAATAATAAGGATTCAGTACGCAGTGAATATGCAAAATATATTTTAGGCTATTTGCCTTCTAACGATCAGACTACGAATGCCGGGGGTGTCGTATGGAAACATTTCAGGGAGAAAGATTTTTTAACTGTTGTTGCAAGCGCTAATCAATTGCATAACGAATCTTCCAAGTATGAGAACAATGATGAAAGTAGTGAAGCAAATAAGATTTTTACATATAACAGTGATGAAACAGAAATAAAACTGCGGGCAGAAAACAATCGCTACATGCAGAATGGTTTTTCGTACATGTACGGAGTTGGACTTGAACAGGCATTTTACACAAACGCCACCTTCAATAAAATAACAACACCTTTTGGAATTGATACTGTTAATTTCAGCAGCAGGCTTCAGTTTTTGAAGTACAGTATTTTCACTCAGCTCACAAAAAAATATTTCACTGAAACGCTGACTCTCAGCATTGGTCTCCGTACTGATGCAAACACATATTCAACGGAAATGAGCAACCCGATTGAACAACTATCGCCGAGGTTCTCAGCAAGCTACAAACTCAGTGAAAATGCGAACCTGAATTTTAACACCGGGTTATATTTTCAATTACCCGGTTATACTATTTTAGGATACAGGAATACGGAGGGCGAACTGGTGAACAAAAACAACGGTGTTACTTTTATTCGTTCAAAACATCTTGTGTTCGGCACGGATTATTACACAAGGTTCAGCGCCAAAATTTCTCTGGAAGGGTTTTATAAATTATATGATCGATATCCTTTTTCCATTGTTAACCAGGTATCGCTTGCAAATCTCGGGGGCGATTTTGGGGTTATAGGAAATGAGGCTGTGGAAAGCACAGCGAATGGTAGGGCTTACGGCGCTGAGCTTTCATACCAGCAAAAATTATTTAAAGGCTGGTACGGATTGTTTACCTATACTTTTGTGAAAAGTGAATTCCAGGATACAACAGAAACGTATGTATCTTCTTCCTGGGATTACGGAAATATCATCAATCTTACCCTGGGAAAAAAATTCAAAGGAGATTGGGAGATAGGCGCAAAGATTCGGTATCAGGGAGGGCAACCTTTCACACCTTTTGACACTGCCTACTCCTTGTTAACTTATGTTTGGGACATCAATCAAACTGGGCAGCTTGATTACAGCAAACTTGCATCAGAACGTTCAGAAGAATTATTCAACCTTGATTTGCGGGTGGACAAAAAATGGTTTTTCAATAAATGGACCCTTACACTTTACGGCGATGTACAAAACATCCTGGATACAAAAACATTACAACAATCTTTCCTTTCAGTGCAAACTGATGAAAGCGGCAATCCTTTGATCAACCCCGAAGATCCTTCCCGATACATCCCGAAATTCATAACTAATACTAATGGCGTAAGAACGCCGAATATCGGGGTGGTAGTGGAGATATGAGAGCGTAAAGCATCAATATCAACTTTCCCCTATCTTTGTAGCATGAATACTGTTTTGTTATTAAGTATGCCAACCGGTATGGAATGGGTTATTATTATATTAGCTATTCTCCTGTTATTCGGAGGAAAGAAAATTCCTGAACTTATGCGGGGCATTGGTAAAGGCATCAGAGAGTTTAATGATGCTAAAAACAATGTAAGCAAGGAGATAAGGGACGGGATGCATGAAGAACCGAAAAAAGCTGACGACAGCAAGTAAACCCGGGCATGCCTTTCGAGTTCAGCAATGTGATGCAGGTGCAACAAGCCCTGCGGTTAGGTACTTACACCTGCCGCCAGGTGGTGCAACATTACCTCTCAGTAATTGGTAACAAAAAACACCTCAATGCTTTCTTAGAAGTATTTGTTGACGATGCTTTACAGCAAGCAGATGCAACAGACGCCAAACTCAAAAACAGCAAACCTGTCGGCAAACTCTTCGGCTGTGTGATAGCAGTGAAAGATGTCATCTGCATGAAAGGAAAAAAAGTTACAGCTTCCTCAAAAATTCTTGAAAATTTTACTTCGCTTTACAATGCAACAGTAATTGAAAGATTACTTGCTGAAGATGCAATACTTATAGGCAGAACAAATTGCGATGAGTTTGCTATGGGCAGCAGCAATGAAAATTCTGCTTTCGGTAATGTTCTGAATGATGCAGATAATTCAAAAGTGCCGGGCGGATCAAGCGGAGGCAGTGCAGTAGCAGTGCAGGCGGGTATGTGCATGGTAAGTTTGGGAACAGACACAGGCGGTAGTATTCGTCAACCAGCATCTTTCACAGGAACTGTTGGGTTCAAACCTACTTACGGAAGGGTTAGCCGTTACGGTGTTATAGCTTATGCAAGTTCATTCGACCAGGTAGGAACTTTTTCAAAATCGGCACAAGATGCAGCATTGATTATGGAGGTAATTGCTGGGCAAGACGAACATGATGCTACAACTTCATCAAAACCAATTCAACTTTCATTGTCGAATATTAAGCCTGCAACTCCGCTGCGGTTTGCCTATTATTCTCAGGCTCTCGATCATCCGAAACTTGACCCAGAAATTCGAAGCTCAATTTATCAAACCATAGAAAAACTCAAAGGGGATGGGCATATTGTTGAACCGCAAGATTTGAATTATCTTGATTCGTTGATACCAACCTATTATGTACTCACCACTGCGGAAGCATCGTCTAACCTTTCTCGGTATGCAGGAATTCATTACGGATATCGTGACATGAAGGCTGAAAACCTTGAAACAGTTATCCGGAGTTCAAGGAGTAAAGGTTTTGGTAGAGAAGTCCAGCGCCGCATCATGTTGGGCACATTTGTGCTGAGTTCAGGCTACTACGATGCATATTACACCCATGCTCAAAAAGTGAGGCGCATTATCAGGCAGGAAACGGAAAATATCCTCAAAAACTACGACTATATCCTTCTTCCGACCACCCCTTCCACTGCCTTTGGTATAGGTGAAGTGAAAGACCCGATAGAAATGTACCTGGCTGATATTTTCACTGTACAAGCCAATATTGTTGGGGCCCCGGCTATCTCTGTACCATTGTATAGACACTCAAACGGGCTTCCTTTCGGCCTCCAGATCATCGGGAAACGTTACAGTGAGGGAGATTTACTTACTGTGACGCAATATTTACAAGGGTTCTATTGATTTATTGCTGTGGAAAAACTAAATTTGTCATCCCGCAAAATAAATATGCGGTTTTTTTAGTTTTAAGCGGGTAAACAATCAAAAAATTTTAACAGTTAGAAAAATGCACAAAATCAGAATTGTATTTACATGCCTTCTGACGGCAGCCGTGTTTGCCGTCTCGGCGCAAGTTTCCAATTCGCAAAGCACCATAAGTGGGCTGAACGACACCGACCCTTCAGTTGACATCATGGATAAACTGCTAACTGATTTGTATTCGCAAAATCCTGCCTGGCGATTTGAAGAGATGAACTATGGTTTGTATGGATTTGCTGAAATGGATACTCCAAAATATACTCATGATGAGTATCGCCAGCGCATTGAAAAACTCGCAGGTTTATCAAGTATGCCCTATACCTATAATGAAAAAGTACAATCTTTTATTGAATTATATGTGAACAAGCGCCGCCAGCAAATGAGTAATATGTTAACACTCAGCCAAACATATTTTCCAATGTTTGAACAGGAGCTTGACAAGCGGGGCATGCCTATAGAATTGAAATACCTCGCTGTGATAGAATCTGCATTGAACACACATGCCGTGTCGAAAGCAGGTGCAACAGGCCTTTGGCAGTTCATGTATTCAACAGGAAAATTGTATGGGTTGAAGATTGATACGTATGTTGATGAAAGGAGGGATCCAGTTATGGCAACCGATGCTGCACTAGAATTTTTACAAGAGTTGTATGGTATCTACGGCGACTGGTTCTTAGCTATTGCAGCTTATAATTGTGGCCCGGGAAACGTAAACAAAGCTTTACGCAAAGCCGGCGGTGGCAAACAAACATTCTGGGATATTTACAGTTATCTGCCGTCTGAAACCAGAGGCTATGTTCCGGCATTCATTGGTGCAAGTTATGCTTTTGAATTCCACAAAGAACATAATCTGAAGCCAGCAAAGTTTGGGTATGCATATGAGATGGTGGATACAGTGATGATCACTAAAAAAATGCACTTGAGTGATATTGCTTCTTATGTTCAGATGACGGAAGATGAATTGGCCTTATACAATCCTGCACTGAAGACGAAAACAATTCCGGGTTATCCGTTTCCTTACCCACTGCGTTTACCTATGAAAAATGTTGCAACATTTTTTGCAAACGAGCAGATTTTATATGCTGATCTTGAAAAAAGAAATGAGAAACCTGTAATAGCAACGGTTAAAACTTCTACTTCAAGCACAGATACAAAAGGAACTTCAGCATCAACATCATCAGCAACAGACATTGATCCAAACGCTCCCGTAAATGTTTCTTATACAGTGAAGAAGGGTGATAACATGGGGTATATTTCTGATTGGTATGATTGTTCTGTTTCTGACATTAAGAAGTGGAACAATTTAAAATCAACCAAGATTGTTCCGGGGCAGAAATTGAAGTTATTGGTTCCCACAAGTCAGAAAGATTATTATGCCTCTATTAACAAAATGACATCTAAACAAAAACAGGATTTAACAGGTGTTGAAACCGTGGGGCAACCGACAGAAAAGAAAGAAGAAACAGTGAGTTATTATACTGTTCGCCCCGGTGATACGCTCTGGAGCATCAGCAAAAAATATCCAGCGAATACTATCGAAGAATTACGGGAGCTGAACGATATAAGCAAGAATGAAACTT
This sequence comes from Chitinophagales bacterium, assembly GCA_046160675.1. Taxonomy (GTDB): domain Bacteria; phylum Bacteroidota; class Bacteroidia; order Chitinophagales; family BACL12; genus JACMJP01. The sequence continues at coordinate 15,696 of JBJXHH010000004.1, read as the reverse complement.
TAAAAGCAGGAACAAAGATCAAAGTCGTTAAATAATTTTTCAGACCATTTACTCAAAGCCGTTGAAATTTCAACGGCTTTTTTTTTAAATTTTTATTCTGCATTTTTTAAAAGGTGCTTGGCATTTGATGGACAGGCTTAACTTTTCTTTCACAAAATATACTTAACTTTATACAGCATTCAATTTCATCATCACAATGCAAAACCCGTTTAGGAGGTTTACATGAAAAATCTAATTTGTATTCTTTTTTTACTGTTTTCCTGTATTGTTTTTGCGCAAGACATTTGTCATATTGATGGTAATGTCATCATTTATTCAAACTATGAAGGCGGGCACATCACCATTGATGTTGATGTAGATATTCCTGATTTGAAAGTTGGTATCTGTACATATCATGCAGTAGAAATTACTTTCACAGGGGCTTATGTAAGTAATATCACGAAGGTAATTTTTGCAGGCTTCGACCAGGTAGCGGATGGGTGTGGGGCAACAATTGATGAAACTGTTTTCATTGGTGTTGATCCATCCATCGTTACAAAGTATGATGCTATAAACGGGAACATTGCAATTACAAATTATCTGGGTGATGAATTGTTCGGCTCCCCAATTGTGAACTGCATGGTGGGTGCTGAAGGATGCGGTGAAACTGCAAGCGGTGGCGGAAACGCTTCGCCACAGATCGTTCAGTTTTTTCTTGCTGAATTTGGGGTTGGATCCCTGTTGTATTCCCATTGGACAGACTACAGCTGTTTTCCAACATCCACTTTTTATGTAAGCGATGGAGGCAATTGTTGTTTTGAAGATGCTGTTACTCCACCTAACCCAATTTATGACGAAGGCGGAACAACCTATCAGTTTATTGAAGAAGATACTCTGTACCTGTGCGACAGTGCGTCCATCACATTTGATATTTCTTTTTATCCGGTTGTGTGGGGCGACCCGGAATGGAGTACAGGCGATGTTGGATATACTACCACTGTTACATCTCCGGGAACATATTCAGTAACTATTTCAGACTATTGCCATTATGATCCTTTTTATTTAACGGACACCGTAGTTGTTTTACCCTGTTCTTTTACAACAACTATTGACACTTCAATTTGCGATGATGAAACATATACTTTGCCCGATGGAACAAATGTTACTGCATCAGGCAGTTATGAGGTAACTCTTATAGCAACCGATGGGTCTGATAGTATAATAATTACAAACTTAACAGTACATCCCACTTATTCTTTTCTGGTAAATGACTTCATTTGTGTAGGCACTACTTACCTTTTGCCTGATGGTGCACTAACCGCATCAGCAGGAACTTATTTTTCAATTTTTTCAACTATAGAAGGATGCGACAGCGTCATTGTTACTGATCTTAGTTGGGCTTATCCTGATTCAGTGGCAGTAACAGATTCATTTTGTGTGGGTGGAAGTTATGTACTTGCTGACGGAACATTAGTTGATTCTGAAGGAACTTATATTACAACAACTCTTTCTTCTTCCGGTTGCGATAGTACCATCACTCTTACATTAATGAATACTGTAACACCGGAAATTTTTATTGATACAGCGATTTGCGATAATGAGAGTTTTGAATTGCCAGATGGTACCATTGTGTATGACGCAGGAAGTTATCCTGTCTTAAATTCTTCGCCCGGCATATGCGACACAATTTTTACTACTGTGCTCAGTATAAACCCGGTACCGCTTGTAATCATGAGCCTCGAAGCAGGAGTTTGCATTGGAGATTTATACGAACTAACAGCCAGCCCGCCGGGAGGAATTTTTAGCGGACCCGGAGTTTCAGGAAATATTTTTGATGCAAGTGCCGCAGGTGTGGGCGGCCCTTATGAGGTCAACTACACATATACTGATGCGAACGGATGTACCGCTGTCGCATCAGATAACATCACAGTGTACCAGAATTACATTGAGATGGGTCCCGATCAATACATTAATCCCGGGGACAGTGCATACATTGACGGTTTTAGCTACGGCGGGATAATTAGTTGGGAGCCGCCAAATGGTTTAAGTTGTGATACATGCATTGATGTGTTTGCATCACCGCTGCAAACTACTACTTACACTGTAACATCTATTGATGCATCAGGATGCCTGGCTTATGATGAAATAACAATTTTTGTGAATACGAATTATATCCCCAACATTTTTATTCCTAATACTTTCACTCCCAACGGCGATGGGGTGAATGATTTTTTCTTTGGTTTCGGACCTGATGTACAGTCAGTAAAAAGTATGCGCATTTATGATCGTTGGGGGGAACTGATTTATGAAGGGAAAGACTTGACAGATATTTCTGAGGGGTGGGATGGAACTTTAAGAGGTACCACAGTAATGGAAGGGGTTTATGCTTATGTGATCACTTTCCAGCTAAAGTTTGAAGATACAGTTACACGAGGTGGAAATGTGATGGTGGTGAGATGAAAACTTTTCCTCACAGTGTTTTCTTGCGAAGAATTTTTTGCAGATCCATCCAGTAAGCTACAAGTATAAATAATCCCAGTAAAACAATTCTTGAAAAGATCTGTACAAAATGCATGTTCTCAAACCATTTCACACATTGCAATCCAAGTAGACAAAACAAAACGCTCAAGACCAGGTATAAAAGGATCTTGCGCAGGTTATAGGGAACTGGATAATATTTTTGCCCTATAATATAACTCAGAATAACCATGCCGCCGTAACAAGCAAGTGTTGCCCAAGCGCTGCCCTGGTAACCGATTTTTGGGATGAGCAGAAAGTTTAAAACTAAAGTGATAGCCGCACCTACAATCGGGATAAGAGTTGCGAAAGTTGTTTTGTCTGTGAGTTTATACCACACACTTTGATTATAATATATACCAAGAAACAAATTCGCCATCAATAAAATGGGGACAATAAATAACCCTTCATGGTAATTCTCACCAATGATGATCTTGAAAACCTCAGGAAACATCCCTACGAGCAAAAAGATGAAACAGCAAACTATCACAAAATATTTCATCACATCTGCATACGTTCTCGGTGCATTTTTTTCTGCGGCGTTATTAAAGAAAAACGGCTCTGCCCCCATGCGAAAGGCCTGCACAGCCAGGGTCATAAAAATTGAAATTTTATAAACGGCGGAATAAATTCCCACCTGTTTCAGATTTTCCGCCGGGGTTCCGGGTAGCCAGTATTTCAACAAGATCCTGTCTATCGTTTCATTTATCATTCCTGCAAGCCCTATGATGATGAGCGGTAGACCATAGCGCATCATTTTTTTCCAGAGAGTTCTGTCAAAATGCAGGTTAAAAAAAGTTCTGGTAAAAATCAAAAACGTAACTGTGCTTGCAATAAGATTTGCCATGAATACATAAGCAACTCCCAGTTCTGGTTTGTAAACAAAACCGGTGAAAGCAAAGAGTTTATCATTTCCGGTTAGGGCCGGCAACAAAAAGAAAAAATTGAAAAAGATATTGATACCGACATTTACCAATTTGATAGTAAAATATTTCCAGGGTTTGTTTTCCAGGCGAAGTTTTGCAAAAGGAATATTCACCAGTGTATCAAAGGCTATGATCAATGCAAAATAGATCACATATTCGCCCTGCCCGGGATATTGTAAAACATTTGCAATATTTCCGGAAAGAAAAAGAAGGGGAAATAAAAAAATTAAAGTTGTAAATAACAGAGAAGTTTGCGCAGTAGAAAACACTGTCCGATTTTGCTGCAGTGAATTTCCATTTTTTGCAAAACGGAAGAACGCTGTTTCCATGCCATACATGAAGATTACATTCAGAAAGGTTACATAGGCATACAATTCGGAGATTGCCCCATAATCGCCCTGATCTAAAAAAACTCTTGTATGCAGGGGGGCAAGCAGGTAATTGAGCATCCGCACAAGGATGGTGCTGAGCCCATACACAGCGGTTTGTCCGGCTAATTTGCGCAGAGAGTTACTCATTCCTGAATGGGTAAAGCTACAGGAAAACGCATTTTCTTTTTCTTGTTTCGGGCATTTCTTTATCTACCTGTGTTTGTGATTTGAAAGAAATCCCTAACTTTAAAATCCCAAAACATAGATGCCTATGGTAAAGTTGTACACCGCAATTGTTTTTCTTGTTGTTTCATCCTCGCTGGCTGCACAAACTTTCCAGCTCTACACAGAAGATTTTGATGTTGATTACGCCGGTGGTTTTATACTCAATACGGCAGGACCCGGCGATAGTATTGGTTCCAACAAGTGGATAGTAAACGATAGTTATGAAGGTGGTTTCGGCTACCCGAACACTACTCCGCAGGATAGCGTAGTAGGAGGTACTATTGGTTCGGCGCCCTTTAGCAGTTACATGCATGTGTATGATGAAGAAGGCGCTCCCACTATTACAAGCGCATCTTACGACCCTTCTGATCCCAGTGATTTTTTTGCAGAGATGGCCGGGGGCTTTTGTACTTTGGGACTGATTGATATTGAATTTACTTTCTTCTACGTTTGTGAAGGATCTCCCTCTGCTTACGGGCAGGTTTATTATAGCAAAGACGGCGGACCTTGGACCGCCATCGGTGAAGCGCTATATAACGATCAGCATCTCTGGAAATATGAAGTGATAACTGACCCTGTTTTTGAAGATGCCGAAGATCTTCGTTTTGGATTCAGGTGGGTAAATGATGATGCAGGGGGTGACAGAACTATTAGTTTTGGAATTGATGACATCATCGCAGTAGGAACCTATGATGATGCAATTTCACCAGTTGAGATCAACATTGATTTTATTTTTCCTGATCCTGTTTGCCAGCTTAACACCTTAGTGATCGGCTGGAGTTTAAGCGACCCACTTTGTGAAGGAACTTATGAAGTAGAACTCTCTGATGCTGGTGGATCTTTCGGAACACCTGATGGTTTAGGTGTTTTCACAATCGGCGCTTTAGATACCATTGGCGCAGTTGCGGTAATAATTCCCGGCACAACCCCCGAAGATATTTGTTATAAAGTACGCATCAACAGGGCTTCACCTTTGCCTGTTATTACCGGAGAAGCAAGTATTTGTTTTGAAGTACAGGATTGCCCCAATGAGATTACTACCCTGCAGCCCGTAGTTACCTATGATACAAACGCTGTTTGTATTAACTCTGTGATTGATGTTCCATTTTATTCCACAGGAGTGTATGACCCCGGCAATGTATATGAGGCCCAATTAAGCGACAGTACAGGAAGTTTTTTAACCACTTATTATGTAATCGGAACATTTGTAAGCAGCGCCACTTATGACCCTGATCTCGGTTCTCCACCAGGTACAGTTTCAGGAATTGTTCCTACAGTTCCTCCGGGATGTGATTATAGGATAAGAGTTGTATCAAGTTCACCGGCAACCACGGGCACAGAGTTCGGAACAGTATGTATTCAAGAATGCGATATTGAAACAAATGACATCACAGATATTTATGTGTGCATTAGTGAAGAAGTGGGAGATACCATCACCATGCCTTATGATATTCATGTATTTGATGAGATAGCTGAGTATTGTGAAGAAAATATTTTCACAGTGGAAGTGCTTGACCCGATCTTTTTTATGCAAGTGAGCATTGATGATCTCGGGTTTACTATTGATACAACCTCTGGAACTATTGAACTGATGATACCCGGCTATTTTGATTTGCTTGCATTGGGATTGGATGCAGGAGTTTGGTATTTAAGAGTAGTTGCTACTTGTGCAGATCCATTTGAAAATTCGTTGGGCACTTTGATACATTTAACAATAGGCGCCCCGGCAGACGATCCACCCATTTTAACACCAAGTGATACTTTGTTATGTGAAGGCGCTGTAGCTTATGCAACAGTTTCTCCCTACAACCCGAAATCCCAGTACCAGTTCCAGTTCGGAACAGGAACCCCTTTCGTTTGGCCATATAATCCGATCTACATTGACTTTACGGGCGCAACTGGAGATGTTACTCTACGGGTACGGGAAATCAGTTTTGGTTGCCCCGGACCATGGAGCGAATACATCACTTTCCATGTTATTGATGTTCCTATAGTTTCCATCACTGGCCCACTCGAGGTTTGTACGGGGGATACAGTTACTTATTCAGTACCGTATTTCCTCAGTACTTATTATGACTGGGGAATAAGTGCAGGGACTATTGTTGACACAGCTAATAATGAAATTGATGTAGTGTGGGATAGTGTTGGATCATATTCTTTGAGCATTTTTGCTTTAAACGAATGCGGCAGCGGTACAGGAATAAAAAATATAACAGTTATACAAACAAATCCAATTGATGATGTAACAGATGCTACAATCTGTGTTGGGCAGGAGTATAACTTCAATGCGCTTACGGAGGGTATTTTTTTGTATGAATGGTATGTTGATTCTCTAAATGTGTGGTCAGACTTTTATTACTCGGTCGAACCAGATAGTACAACTACATATATTGTGTATGCAGAAGATGAAAACGGCTGTCCAAGCCGGGACAGCGCAACAGTTTATGTTGAGTATCCTACATTTGAAAATGACACTGCCGAATACTGCATAGGTGCAAACACAGTTCTTGATGCTGGAATTCCCGACGCAACATATAGTTGGACTACTGGTGCTACTTCGCAAACTATTACTGCAGGGATAGCAGGAACGTACACAGTTACCATTGATCCTTTTGATGAAGTTTGCAACACCACAAAATCATTTTTAGTAAATGAAATTGTAGAAGGTTGCCCGCCGATAGTATATGTGCCCAATGTATTTTCCCCTAACGGAGACGGCATAAATGATTTTACTATGCTTATCGGTGTTGCGGTTTCTGACCTGCACTTGAGGATATACAACCGATGGGGAGAATTAGTATATGAAACAACAGATATCAGCTCATTGAATAACACATCCATTGGATGGGACGGAAAACAAAATGGCCAGGATGCCGAGATAGGAACTTATGTATACTTGTTGCAAGCTACAGGTGAAGATGGCAGTGAGTTGCAGCGGCAAGGAAATATCACATTGGTAAGATAAAAGTTTAAAAAGTATATAGTTGAAGGGCGACAATTTTGTCGCCCATTTTTTAATCATAAAATACTGAAATGAAAAACCCTTTAATTCTATTTTTTGTGTTTGCTGCAATTTCTGTTTTTTCACAAATCCCTCCTGAAAAAATTGTTCAGCAACAGTTAGATGCCTATAACCGCCAGGATCTGAAGGCATTTGTTGCAACATATCATGACAGCATTGAGGTTTACAGTTTTAATAACCAGTCGTTGATGTATAAAGGCAAAGAACAACTCACAAAAGAATATGCAGAACTGTTTAAAACCGCCCCTGAGAACTATGCGGCGCTGCGAGGAAGAATTGTGCAGGGCAACTTTGTGATTGATAAAGAACATGTAACCGGCAGGGAATATGATTTTGAAGCAACTGCCATCTATGAAGTGCAAGGAGGATTGATACGGAGAGTTTGGTTTATGTGGTAAAAGACTATTTCATCTTTTCTAATGCCGTTAATATTTTTCTACCACGGCTTTTAAATGCAGCTTTTTCAAGGTTTATGTTTTCTTCTATCAGAAGTTTTAGTTCATTCTTCAGGCCAGGTTCTCTTTTCACTAAGTTGAAAAGCACAGTCATGCTAAAAACCCTGATGGCGACTTCCTCATTTTTGTCTGCAAGAAAATCAAAACAAACCTGCGCAGCAAATCCAGCATCTTTTTCCGGAATATTAATATACTGCAAAACCCTTATCACATGGCGCTTTGCGGAGTTGTGCGCTTTTGTATCCTGTGTTTTTTTAAGTAGTTTTTTAATATGCGGTACAATAAGTTCCGGATGCGCCTCTGCACAGTAACTCAATGCCCAACCCGCCATTTGAGATGTTTTCTTTGCGCCATGTAAGAAAATTTCTATGAGTTCTGAAAACCGCTTTTTATCACCGCCTATCCACCCGGCGATGTTTCGCATGTTTTCCTTTGAATGCTCTTTGAGCAACTCAGTTTCAAAATGCATATAATAAAGAGAAACTTTTATTCTATTTCAATCACACTACTTTTCTGCTCTCCGGCAATATTGTTAAGCACTGAAATACTTTCGTCCATCAGTTTTTTCAACTTTGCCAATTGTACATCAGACCGGCCTGCCAGGTCATTGTATTTATCTATCATACTCTGTGTTGGGCCCGCATCGGCAGTTTGCAAAAATGCATTCAGTGAAGTAAGCTTTTCTTCAATTTTAACGGGAAATTTCAGGTTATCATAAAATGTTACAATTTTTTCATTGTACAATTCACCGCTAATTGTGTTTAAACTCTCAATGAGCGGATCGCTTACTTTTTTAAATGCATTTGCTTTTGTTGTATCGCTCTCGATTGCAAGATAAGTTTCAATTTGAGAACGGATCTCTCGTATCTGCTTTGTTGCTTTACTTATTTCTGTAACTTTTGCATTTATCTTATTACTCAACTCAAACTGCGCCTGCAACTCTTTTTGTGTTGCAGGGTTTCGGGTGTCACTTTTCACAACAAATTTTTGTTCGCCCACCATCGCTGCTCCAATAAAAAGTTTAGCCGAATAATTTCCGGGAACAACCAATGGCCCTGCAACAGTTCCATCAAACATTGCACTGGTATCGGCAGTTGCATCGGGATAACGCATATTCCAGATGAACTCATGCATCCCTTTTTGCGCATTTAGTTTTCCAGTCTCAACCTTTGTTGTATCAGGATAAAACTGGTTTCTTTTTGGGTTTAAAGGAGAACGTTTAGTATCATATAAATTTGAATAAGAGAGAATTGAATCTCCATCTGCTTCATAAAAAACAAGCTTTAACTCCTGGGAAGAGGTGTCGGCAAGGGTGTTAGCAAGATAATATCTCACCCGCACACCTAATGGTTCACTAGGCCCGCTCTGATCATCCGGCACTTCACCCGTCCAGGGCTCGCCAGGAGTTCTGTACGCTTCATGGATTTGAAATAAATGATTTTCGTTTTTTGAAATTGGAGTTCCTGCCAATTCATACAAAGGAGTGATGTCATCTAAAATCCAGAAGCTTCTACCGTGTGTTGCAATGGCAACATCTCTTTCCCCTTTATGTATCTGAATATCTGTTACAGGAGTTGCCGGTAGGTTCAACTGGAGTGTTTGCCAGGCATTGCCATCATCAAATGAAACATACACACCGGTTTCCAATCCTGCATATAATAAGCCCTTCACATTCGGATCATTTCTTATGCATCGATTATATACAGGTAAACCATTTGTAATTTTTGTCCATGTTTTTCCGTAATCATTTGTTTTATAAATGTAAGGCAGCATGTCGCCGAACTTATATTTTGTAGCAGAGATATAACAGCTTGCCGGGTCAAAATGTGAAGGTTCTACAAAGCTGATCATACTCCATTCAGGTAAATTAGCCGGCGTAACATTCGTCCATGTTTTTCCATTATCTCTTGATAAATGAATCAGCCCATCATCACTGCCTGTCCAGAGTATTCCCGGCTCAACAGGGCTTTCTGCAAATGCAAAAATCGTTGCGTAGAACTCAACCCCGGTATTGTCTTTTGTAACAGGGCCACCACTTGATTGTAAGGTTTTTGGATCATTGCGGGTTAAGTCACCGGAAATAGTTTCCCAACTATTACCACCATCAAAACTGCGATGCACATAATTGCTTGTTGCGTATAAACATTTTGGGTTATGAGGTGAAAAGGCAATAGGAAATGTCCAGTTAAATCTTTTTTGTGCCGAGATAGCGCCATCGCCATAATGTATTTCAGGATTGATGGAAATAATACGATACACATCATTGTCTTCATTAAAGGTTGAAAAAATTCCATCGTACTCTCCGCCGTAAGTAATTTTATTGTTTAGTGGATCAGGTACAATATACCCGGCTTCGCCTCCGGCCACCCAATGCCAATCGGTTTCATCTATAGTTCCGCTGCCTGACCTCGATTTTATTTTAATGGAAGTGTTATCCTGTTGTGCGCCATATACATTATATGGAAAAACATTGTCAAGATTAATATGATAAAACTGTGCGGTTGGAATATCTATATCTGTCCAGTTTACCCCGTTGTCAAATGTAATAGTAGGTCCGCCGTCACCACCGATAATAAAATTATCAGGATCTTCCGGATTGATCCACATTACATGATTATCCCAGGTTACTGTATGAGCAATAGTAAAAGAATGTCCGCCATCAATACTTCTGAGATAATATACCTGCATACAATGCAATTCATTGTCATTCTTCGGATCAACGTAGATGTTATTAAAATACCAGGGTCTCTGCATCAGGTTCATGTCAGGGTTTATGTGGCTCCAGGTGCCTCCTCCATCTACAGATTTATAAATACCCATGTGTTCAGCATGTTCAACACTGGCCCACAAGTGACCTTGATTCTGATAAGAAACTGCAACATTTATTTTTCCCAATAAACCTTTTGGCATTCCGGGATTTTCCGAGATGAGCTTCCAGGTATTTCCGCCATCTATACTTTTATACAAGCCGCAACCTTTTCCTCCTGCATTCAAAGAGTAGGGTGTTCTGCCTGCTTTCCATAGGCTTGCATAAAGAGTATTCGAATTGAGAGGGTCAATCTTTACATCAACACAACCTATAGAATCATTCATCCCTTTTAGTACAAGGTTCCAGGTACTTCCCCCGTCAATTGATTTATATAATCCTCTTTCTTTGTTCGGCTTCCACACATTCCCCATTGCTGCTACATACACTATATTTTCATTTTGAGGATGCACAGCAATCTCACCTATCGCATAACTTTCCTTTAAGCCCATGTGTTTCCATGTTTTTCCGGCATCAAAACTTTTATATACACCATCCCCGAAAGAAATGTTTCCCCGCATCTCCACTTCGCCCATGCCTGCATATATAATATTGGGGTTAGTTTGTGCAACGGTGATTGCACCGCAACTTGCAGAATGAAATGTAGTGTCAGAAACCTGTCGCCAACTTTGCCCACCGTCCTCAGTCTTAAAGATTCCGCCGCCTGCAAAGCCGGCGTAATAAATTTTGTTATTACCCGGAACACCAGTAACGGCACAGGTTCTACCGCTGCGCCAGGGACCTATATTTCGCCATTGAAGCGCTGAATACAATTCTTTTGGAACTTGTACCTGAGAAGTAACCCCAGGAGTTTGGTCTGATGATTTTTTGTTTGTTTGAGAAGAGGCTGATATTGAAAAAAACAATGCCAGCGAAAAAAAACCAAAAAGAAATTTTTTGTGCATATAATTAGAATTTATTTTTGCAGTTCAAATACTTCTGCACTCATTGCAGGAATTTTTATGGAAGTCAAATTAGTAACTGCGCCTGTTAATACATTTTTTGCTTTTGCAAATTCATCTGTTCTTTCAGCATAATTTTTTGTTGATAGCTCCATTTCTTTGTTGCTTGAATTTATCACCACCATTACACATTCACTCTCTGTATATCTGAAATATACATATACTCCATCATAGGGAACAAATTGCATGAGTTTGCCCTGTGTAATAGGTGCTGATATTTTGCGATAGTTTGCAAGTGTTCTCACATAATTAAAAAAATCTTTTTCCTTTCCCTCTAAGTTGGATTCATCAAACTTATTTGTTTTATCTCCTTGCCATCCACCCGGAAAGTCTTCTCTCACCCGCCCGTCAGGGTTTGTGAAATTTTTCATAAGTATCTCGTCGCCGTAATACCACTGCGGAATACCTCTCGTTGTGAGAATAAATGTTACAGCCTGTTTCATCTTGTCAATATTTTCTCCGCAAACTGAGTAAAACCTGCTCAGGTCATGATTGCCAATAAAGACTACGTTTTTATTAGCATCACCGTACACATAATCTTGACTCAATTTCAGGTAAATACTGCCAACACCATCAACCCAACCAAAGGGCTCGTTCACCATATCGTTTATACTCCAGAGCAACTCAAAATCCGTAAGACCGGGAACAGTGGAATTATAACCGGTATTCAGGTTATTATCTCCTTTGAAATAAGATTGTACTGCTATTCCATCCACCCAGGTTTCAGCAAACATCCCGAAGCCAGGATATTCAGAAAAGACTTTTTTCTGCATATCAATCATATATTGCAAGTCATTATATGTGTATGTATCAATTCTGAAACCATCAAGATGGGCATATTCAATCCACCAGATATAACTCTGGGTAAGATATGTTGCTAAAAAAGGATTATCATGGTTTAAATCGGGCATATGTTTGTCAAACCATCCGTCCAGCATCAGATTTTTATCATATTCACTTGCATAATTATCAACTAAAGTCGGGGTTCTGTAATTAGTTTTTGTGTATGTATCCCATTGATGCACCCAGTTCTGCATAGGCATATCTTTTATCATCCAGTGATTGCTTCCGCAGTGGTTGGGTACGATGTCCATCACAACCTTCATGTTTCTTTTATGACTTTCCTGCGCATATTTTTTATAAAGTTCATTCGTACCAAAGCGCCTGTCAATTTTGTAATGATCTGTCATTGCATACCCATGATAGCTCCACTCGGGCTGGTCGTTTTCAAGCAGTGGTGTACACCAAACTCCTGTTACCCCAAGTTTATTCAGATAATCCAAATTATTGATGATGCCCTGCAAATCACCGCCGTGCCTGCTTGTCAGGCTTTTTCTTCCGTAATATTTTTCCTGCATACCAGCAATGCTGTCATTGCCAGGGTCGCCGTTTGCAAAACGATCGGGCATAATGAGATAAATAAAATCAGATGAATTGAGCCCATAATCTATCGTTCGCTTTTCCCTTTGTTTTAATTCGTACAACTGAGTGTATGTTTTGCCGGGGGAAGAAAAGGAAAACTGAATTTGACCGGGTTTTGTTGATGTTTCAATTATAAGGTCAACAAACAAGTAATTTTTATTCTCAACTTTTGTTGTAGCAACGATGGTCACTCCCGGGTAATTTGTTTTCACATCATATGATGAAATGTTTTCACCGTAAATCATGATCTGTAATTCAGGATTTTTCATGCCAACCCACCAACTCGGCGGGCACATTTGCTGAATGTTTTGCGAAATGATGTTGCAGCAAAAAAATATTACTGGTAAAAAGAAAAATAATTTTTTCATAGCCGGCTTATTATTATTGATTGAGAAACGCAGGAAATTCTTTGCGCAGTTCAAAAGTAAAAAACTGATAGCGGAAAACTAAATGCCGGTTTATTGTTTAACAACCTTGAAGGTTGTATGCTGTTCACCAATTATACATTGGAGGATGTAAACTCCGTTTGGAAGGTGTTGTGCAGGGAAGCTCAGAACCTCCGAAAAGCCCGATTTTCCTGCGATTTCGCTGATATATATTTTGCCATTTAGGTCTGTGAGCAGAATTTGAACCGGGGTGTTTTCATGTGAGAAAATTCTGATCTGTATGTGCTCCAGTACCGGATTCTCCAAAAGCATACATAAGCTGGTTGGCTGTATGTAGGCATTTTCAATTTTAGAAAATGTATACTGCCCGTTTGCATCCACCTGTCGCAGGCGATAGAAATTCATTCCTGCTTCCGGGTTTTCATCAGTAAATGTGTAAATAGTTGCCGATGAAGTATTTCCAGCACCAAGTACACTGCCGATTTCTGTAAAGGTTTTTGCATCAGAGCTTCGTTCAATCACAAAATGATCATTGTTGATTTCAGATTGCGTTTCCCAGCTTAATTGAACAAAGGTCTGAAGTGATGAAGCGGCAAAGTTTGATAAAACAACAGGAAGAATGAGTACTATTTCATCCGCTCCAATTTCGGGCGCTGATGCACTTCGGGCTTCATAATCGTAATCCGTGCTTACGGCTGCATAAACCGTCCCCGCATTTTCAAGCGGACAGCCGCTGCACAAAGAAATATGAACATCATTTGTTGAAGTAAAATAAGCAGAAGGATCAATACTGATTGAGTTTGCATCAGCCGGCGATACCAAGGATTGGAATGCTGCAAGGGTAGAGTACCCCGTTGTTCCATCAAAAAATAAATAATTTGCTGAGCCTGTTCCTGCATACAAACAATTGTTATTGTTTATGCTTTCATACTCGCTTAAAGTCATGGAGGATGACTTTTCAATTGCGCAGGTTTTTCCTGTGCCGAGGTGATTGCTTTTGTTGCTGAAAATATTATTAATAACTCTTGTATTAGTTGAGTTGATATAAAGCGCAGAAGAGGTAAAATTTGGAGAATTTCCTGTAACATTGAGAGCAACTGTATTGTAAGCAATATAATTATTACCCAAAGAATAATTGTTAAACGATCTTATTCCATAAACAGACTCACAGGTAGATCCTGCACCAATAGTAAAACCCGAGATCATATTGTTATAACAATATACATCCTCCCCATAGGGCAAGGTCATTCCTATAAAATAAACGCCGCTGCCGTATGATGAATTTTGAGTGATATTGTAAAAACGATTATTATAAAAATTTTGCACACCTGTAGTTCCGAAAGAACCGGTGAATAGACAGAGTTCAAATGTTGAATTATAGGAAGTGATATTATACGTTTCGTTATTATAAAAATTCATGTTTCCATCAAAAGCAAGAGAAGTATAATATGCCCTGCTTACTCCAAAAAAATTATCTGTAGCTGTACAATCAGAAACTACATTATTATAAATATTCAGGTTGTTGCTTGATGCTGCGGAACTGATGCAATACAGTAACTGACCGCTTGCATTATTCGAAATCGTGTTTCCATAGATGTTAGCAGTTGTTGCGGTTGTTTCATGAATAATTCCCCCGAACTCTGCAGACAGGGCGCCGTTTACGCATCCTGTTATCGTGTTGTTATAAATATTTATTGTATTTGTTGCGCCTCCTGTCAATGACCCGCTGGTGAGATATATGCCTTTTGTATATCCACTGTTTAATAATGTAACAGTATTATTATACACATCGGCATTACTGTTATTGGCACCTGTAATTGAAATTCCGTAAATGGTGGAAGAACTTCCTAAGCCCCCGCTCACCGTGTTGTTCGCAATAGTAATATGTCTTTGCCAGTAAGCTCTGATGGGTGTAGTAAAAGATGAAATGCCAAAATCAGTAACAGTATTTCCGCCGCCAACACCAATGCTGCAGTTCAGGTCCGGGTAAGTAGTTGCATTAAAACCATTGAGTGAAATGCCATAGTAAGCGTTCTCGATGGTGTTTGCATAGTATGAATTGTAATTACATTGCCCCCCTACATTGTTTACGCTAACAGCAGCGCCTGTTGTTCCGTGAATACAAGACTGGTAAATGCCAATTGTATTTGATGCATTCAGTGAAAGTGAAATATTGCAATTTCTGATGGTGATATAATTACAGGCATCATTGTTTTGTTTGGTGATAAAATACCCGAACTCTATAGCAGGAGTAGTTGTAGTTCCTGTATAATTTTCAAGAAGGTCAATTCCATCAATAGTAACATAATCTGTTTTAAAGATTTTAAAAAAACAATCGTTGCTTATTGATGATCCGCTGCCTGCTGACGAAGATTGAATCAAAGGATTTGCTCCGCCGCCGGATTTTTGAATAAGTATTGGATTTACGGCGGATGACGTAGTTGTGTTCAGTGAAATGTTAACTGATGTTTCAGTATGCCCTGCACTCACATTTATTGTCAACCCTCCCGCTGGAACACCCCCTGAATTTATTGCAGTAACGGCCGCAGCAATTGTTGAGTAAGTACCCGGTACTGTCCAGGTAGTTTGCGAAAATGCGGAAAATGAAAAAAACAAAAAGAGCTT
>JBJXHH010000003.1:0-17344 GCA_046160675.1 Chitinophagales bacterium | reverse complement strand
GATGGCAACTGCACTTAAAACATAGAAAAATACCTGGCTGAGCGTCATTTTATAAGTGCCGCAAAAATAGCAGGGCAGGGGCGATTATAAAAATGTAAGATAATAAGCCAAAACCCTCATTAAAATGACCTGAAAAGGCTTTTATTAAAATACAAAGTAAAAATATCCCCCAAATTTCCCTGTAACATTTTCCCGTTTGCTGATGTAGATAAACATTGCGTATGCTATAGCTTCGTGAGTGATATTTATTTTTAATCAAACAAACACCCAAACCTGAAAACGGCGCTTTAGAAACGGGCGCCGTTTTCCATTACTCCTTGTTAAGATTAATTTCGTTACAACATAATCAGCCTTCAAGGTTTCTATCCATGATAGTAGCACAGGTATTTACTTTAAGTTCTTTTAATACACTGAAAATCAAGTAGGAGAAATTATTTAGCCTGTTGCTTTTTTTGCCCTTTACTTTTGTATTCCCTCAACCTTTATAAACTTTCAACCTGAAAACGACAACATTAGATCCAGCTTGCAAGTGGCTTCTATGCTAATCATGTCCTACTATTGGGGGAACAGCCCTTGAATTCTTACACAAGTTCTTTATTGCGTAGTATGTCCTAACCTTCCGAATTATATTTATTACCGGCTTCTTGCTGTTTTCAAAAAACCTTTACCTTCGCCAACATTAAAACTGTAACCGTATGAATGTTCCGCAAAACTTTAAATACACGAAAGATCATGAATGGGTAATCCTTGATGGAAATATTGCAACCATAGGAATCACAGATTTCGCACAACGAGAGCTTGGTGATATTGTATATGTAGATGTTCAAACCGTTGGAGAAACTATTGCCCGTGAAGAAATATTCGGCACAGTGGAGGCTGTAAAAACTGTGAGTGATCTGTTTATGCCTGTATCCGGCAAGGTCATAGAACTTAACCCTGAACTGGAGAATGCTCCGGAAGTGATTAACTCAGATCCCTACAAAAAGGGGTGGATGATAAAAGTGGAGATGACGAATGTAGTGGAAATGGAAACACTAATGACGGCCGATGCTTACCTTGCAATGATCTCAGCCTGATGCCTTTCTCCCAACTCAAAGACAGCCTTTGGTTTTGGTTTAGTATAGTTTGGGCTGTAACCGTTTTCATTCTTTCTGTTATTCCTGCAGTAGAACTTCCCAGTATCAATTTTTGGGAGCCTGATAAACTCGCCCATGTTGTTGTTTATGCTATACTAACTATTGCGGTTGCCAAATCCCTTTTTGTTGTAACTTCTCAAAAAAATAGTTCTATTCTCCGCAGTACATTGTTGAGTGTAGGGTATAGTTTTTTGATGGAATGTATCCAGTATATGTTGCCCACCAGAATGTTTGACCTGTATGACATTCTTGCGAACTGTATAGGTAGTTTGGTAGGCATATTGATGCTTGAGCTTGTGTTTAGGCTGAAATAGTTTTGAACCTTCACGGGTAAAAACTGGTTAAAATCAGTTATTGGAATGCACTTTGCAAAAGATACTTCGCATTTTTGCGTTATAAATACAATATGTTTAAAACCACACTAATCGCCTTTTGCTTAACCCTCACTGCAGCAGCCTTTGCACAAACTGCTGATGAAATAAAACTTGCACAGCAATACATGAGTAACGGTGAGTATGAAAAAGCAAAAGATATTTATGAACGTATGTATGATGCTAATCCCACCGTTACCAATTATAAATACTTATCAAACTGTTACCTGGCGCTTTTAGATTATAAAAGCATAGAAAAACTTATAGGGAAACAACAGAAAAAATATCCAGACAATCTAACTCTTTATGTTGACCTCGGAGTATGTTATAAGAAACAGGAAAACTTTGCCAAGCAGAGAGAGGTTTATAACACTGCTATTTCAAAAATTACTGATAACCGGAACCAGGTAGTGCAACTTGCTAATGCTTTTATGGGTGCAGATGAAAATGAATATGCAATACTTGCATATCAAAAAGGCAAAGAGAAAGTAACTTCTTATTTATTTAATTACGAATTGGCCAATTTATATTTCCGCAAGGGAGAAAAAAAAGTATCCATGCAGACCTTTCTGGATTATATGATTGAGCCTGATGCAAATATTCAAAATGCATACAATGGTATTCAACGTATGCTGGGAACAGAAGCAGACCATCAGTTATTGCAGGAACTCACCTATGAACGCATCCAAAAAAATGATGCTCCTGTGTATAGCGAGTTGCTAATATGGGATTTTACTCAGTTAAAAGATTATGATGGTGCATTTCTGCAAGCAAAGGCACTGGATAAAAGATATAAAGAAAACGGAAAGCGGGTGTATGAACTAGCTGAAATAGCAAAGAATGAATATGATTATGATGCTGCCATAAAATGTTATCAGTATATTGTTGATGCAAAATCAAAAGAATCACCTTACTATTATAATGCAAAAAGCGCAATACTTACCTGTCGCCGTCTAAAGATTGAAGAAACGAATTATTACACCCAAAAAGATATTGAGGAATTAAAAAAATATTACCTCGATTTTATACAAGAGTATGGCAAAAAAGATAATAAATCAGCAGATGTTTTAAGGGAATACGCAAGGTTAGAAGCATTATATTCCTACAGGGTTGATTCAGCCATTAATATTTTGGAGGATGTTGTAACCTGGCCGTTAATTAATGCACAAAACCGTTCGCAGGCTAAACTTGATTTGGGAGATTATTACCTTGTTTCAGGCGATGTTTGGGAAGCTACCCTACTATACAGTCAGGTAGATAAAGCAATGAAAGATGAACCCCTGGGTGAGGAAGCAAGATTCAAGAATGCAAAACTTGCTTATTATAGGGGAGACTTTAACCTGGCACAAGGGCAGATGGAAGTGCTGAAAGCCGCCACAAGTGAGTTGGTGGCAAATGATGCACTTGAGCTTTCAGTTTTTATTACAGATAACCTTGGATTGGATTCGGTTTTAGAACCGATGAATTTATTTGCCCAGGCTGAGCTTTACGTATTTCAAAACAAAATCCCCCAGGCAATTGAAACATTAAAATTGCTCAGCAAAAAATACCCTGCACATAAACTTACTGATGATATTGAATTTATGCGTTATAAAATTGAACTGAAACAAAATAATATTGATTCAGCCATTGTGCATCTTGAAAACATACGGCAAAATTATGCTTATGACCTGCTTGCTGACGATGCGATCTTCAAACTCGGTGAAATATATCAGTATTTCAAAAAAGACTTTGAAAGTGCAAAACTTTGTTACGAGCAGATTATCCTCCAATATAACAGCTCCCTGTATGTGAATGAGGCAAGAAAACGGTTTCGTGAACTCAGGGGAGATAAGCTATAACGAATAGTTCTACCGTTGTGCTTTAATGCAATATAACATTTATTTTCGCAAGAACTTTTTTTATACCTTACATACTATTGGGCAAGTCTAATACTGATGTATTTATATAACGTAACTGTAAAAGTTGAGCTGAGCAGGGCAGATGAATGGCTGCACTGGATGCGGGAAAAACATATTCCCGATGTAATGGCTACAGGTTTTTTTATTGAACAGCGCCTTTGCCGCTTACTTGATGACGGTGACTTGGATGGGGTTTCTTTTGTGATTCAATACCTATGTAATTCTCTGGATGATTTTCTTCAATATAAGACAACAAAGGCTGCTTCTTTGCAGAAAGATCATCTTGAAAAGTTTGGAACTGATGTAGTTGCATTCAGAACAGTCATGGAAGTCTTGTAAACAAAGTCAGGGTATTTCTGTTACTTACATCGCAGAAATTTTCACATGGGTAAAAAAGTTATTGTTATTGGAGCAGGATTCAGCGGATTGTCCGCAGCCTGTGAGTTGGCTAAGCAGGGTCTTGAAGTTACTGTTGCAGAAAAAAATGAATGCGCAGGGGGCAGGGCTTCTGTATTTTCTGCTGAAGGGTTTACATTTGATATGGGGCCAAGCTGGTATTGGATGCCTGATGTGTTTGAATGGTTTTTTGCCCAATACGGTAAAAAAGTACAGGATTATTATGAGTTGAAAAGGTTAGATCCGGGGTACAGAGTATTCTTTGGAAAAAACGATACAACGGATATCCCGGCTTCACTGGATAAGTTGTATGATTTATTTGAACAACTTGAACCAGGCTCATCAAAAAATTTGAAGAAATTTCTGACGGATGCTGCCTATAAATATGAAGTAGGCATGAAAGACCTTGTACATAAACCCTGCAATAATATCATGGAATTTGTTGATGCCCGGCTTCTAAAATCTCTCTTTAAGATTCAGTTATTTACATCTCTCCGGAAAGAAGTTTATACAAAATTTAAAAATGACAGAATAAGAAAAATACTGGAATTTCCTGTATATTTTCTTGGTGCATTACCTTCAAATACTCCTGCATTATATTCTATCTTAAACTATGCTGACTTGGCTCTTGGTACATGGTATCCCTTGGGCGGTATGTTTAAAATTGTGGAAGGAATGCAAAAAATGGCAGAAGAATTAGGTGTGAAATTTATGTTTAACTCCCCGGTTTCAGAAATCATTACAGAAAATAACAAGACAAAAGCAGTGCGCATAAGGGAGGAATTAATTTTTTGTGATGCAGTAATTGCCAGTGCAGACTATGCGCATGTGGAGCAAATGTTATTGAAGGATGAAAAAGAAAAAAATTATTCAGAAACATATTGGACGAAAAAAACTTTTGCCCCCTCATGTATCATATATTACTTGGGTATAAAAGGAAAAGTAAAAAACCTTCTTCATCATAACTTGTTTTTTGATGAAAGTTTTGAGCAATTTGCTGATGAAATTTATACGCATCCCAGGTGGCCTTCGAATCCGTTGTTTTATGTTTCAGCACCCTCAAAAACGGATATAAGTGTTGCTCCTGAAGGTGATGAAAACCTCTTTATCCTCATCCCTGTTGCCCCGGGACTGAAAGACACTTTAGCTATTCGAGAAGAGTATTTTGGAAAAGTAATGAACAGGCTCGAAGATTTTACCGGAGAAAACATTAGACAGAGAATCTACTTTCAGAAAAGCTTTGCCCCCTCAGATTTCGTTCATCGTTATAATGCCTATAAAGGCAATGCCTATGGGCTTGCTAATACACTACTGCAAACAGCAGTATTCAAACCAAAACTGCGAAACAGGAAAATTCGTAATTTATTTTATGCTGGGCAGTTAACGGTTCCCGGGCCAGGTGTTCCGCCTTCAATCATATCAGGAAATATTGCCGCAAAAGAAGTAATAAAATGTTTAATAAAAGAGTGAACAAAAATTTTAAGTGAAATTTTCAACGTTTTTCTCAATTTTACACGAACAAATCATATTCCTTTTAGTTTCACATCATTATGATACAGCTCTATCATCAAAGCGCTTTTACTTGTAGTAAAAAGATAACGGAATTATACAGCACATCCTTTACGCTAGGTATAAAAGCCTTAAACAAAAAACATCATGATGCTATTTATGGTATTTATGGATTTGTTCGATATGCCGATGAGATCGTAGATACCTTTCATGATTGGGATAAAGATACTTTGCTGAAAAGATTTAGGGAAGATACTTTCAGGGCGATAGAAGAAAAAATTTCTCTAAATCCCGTTTTACATGCATTTCAGCTTACAGTTAGCAATTATAACATAGATCATGCTTTAATAAAATCTTTTTTGGATAGCATGGCAATGGATCTTTACTATGCGAAATATAAACAGGAAAACTATGAAGAATATATCTACGGTAGCGCTGAAGTTGTTGGTTTAATGTGTTTGAAAGTTTTTTGTGACGGTGATGAAAAGAAATATGATTCATTGAAGAACGCTGCTAGATATCTTGGTGCAGCTTTTCAGAAAGTAAACTTCTTGCGGGATTTGCAGAGTGATTACAAAGAAAGAGGCCGGGTTTATTTCCCAAACATAGATTTCGAAAATTTTTGCCAGGCTGAAAAAGAGAACATAGAAAAAGAAATTGACCATGATTTTAAAGAAGCTTATTCAGGAATTTTAAACCTTCCTGCGCACTCCAGGTTTGGAGTGTATCTCGCCTATAAATACTATCTCAGGTTGTTCAAGAAAATAAAACAGACAAAAGCTGAAAGGGTAATGCAGGCGAGGATAAGAGTGAGTAATCCTCATAAAATTGCTCTGTGGGCAAAAGCGTACTTCAGTTCAAACATTTTGGGCGTTTATACCCCATGAATGACAAATTTTTATACCTGCTTATAAACATCGGAGCAATTTTCTTCCCTCTGATTTTCAGTTTTGAAAAAAGAGTAGCATATTACAAAGGCTTTAAACATTTATTCCCAGCCTTAATTCTTACTGCCGCAGTTTTCTTAATATGGGATTACTTTTTTACGAAACAGGGAGTATGGGCATTTAATGAAAGGTATGTAACAGGAACGTATTTTTTGAATATGCCGGTAGAAGAAGTAATGTTCTTTTTTTGTATTCCCTTTGCAAGCATTTTCATATATGCTTTTATCAACCGTTTTTTTCCAAATAGTGTTTTTTTCGACAAGATTGCGAAACCAGTTTCCATCTTTATACTTCTTATAACAATTGTTTTATTTGTAAGAAATTTTGATAAAGCGTATACAGCCTTAAATTGCGGGTATGCCATTATATTACTGGCGGCCCAGTTGTTTTTCATAAAGGGGAATTATATGGGAAAGTTTTACAGGTTTTACCTTTGGCACCTGATTCCGTTTTTTATCATCAACGGAATATTAACAGGCACGGGCATAGAACAGGAAGTAGTTTCATATAACAATAATGAAAATTTAGGTATCAGATTGGGAACAATTCCTGTTGAAGATAGTTTATACAGTATGAGTTTGATGCTCATGAACATTAGTATATTTGAAGGCTTAAAAAACAGTGTATTAAGCCGGGAAAAGTGAGCAAAAACTTAAAATAGAATTTCTGATTCATGTATATTATCATAAACATATTATCCTTTCTCACGGCATTCATTTTCATGGAATGTTTTGCCTGGTTTATGCATAAATATATTATGCACGGAGTGGGTTGGTTCTTGCATAAATCACATCATGAGCCCCGGAAAGGTAGATTTGAGTTAAATGATCTATACGCTTTTATTTTCGCAATTCCTGCTATCATCCTGATGTACATCGGAAGCCCTGAGTACAACTGGATTTTCTGGCTTGGCACTGGTATTACGGCCTATGGATTTTGCTATTTTGTATTTCATGATGTAATTGTTCACCGGCGTATAAGGCATAACTATAGACCATTCAGCAAATACATGTTGCGGATAACCCGGGCACATAAGATTCATCATAAAACTTTATCAAAACGAAATGCCACCGCTTTCGGGTTTTTATTTGCGCATCCAAAGTATGATGTGAAGAAGACTGATGAATGATTAGGTGAGTTTTAACACATTTTTCCTAAAAAAAATATGAGAGATAATTAATATACCTGCTGTAATACATAACAGGATAAAAATATTTTCACCTATTCCTGTGATGCCTGTTTTACGCCAAAAGATATCATAAAAGCCTTGGATGCTCCAATAGTTTACCGTTACAACTGCAGCATCCTGCATAAATTTTGGCATGATGTATATAGGGATCATGCTGCCACCAATGCCACTCATGAATAAGATGAGTATGGTACCAAGGGAATCCGCCTGTTTTTTTGTTTGTACAATGCTTGATAAAAAAACTCCGAAAGCCGAGCATGCTAATGCTGTTGCAATGATCATAAACAACAAGGCAGGAATATTCATAAAAATATCCAAACCGAAAGCAAGCCAGCTGAATAAAAACATAATACAGAGTTGAAATAAACTTATAGTAGTTGCCGCAAGCATTTTGCCCATCATTATCTCGTATGGTTTTATGGGAGATTGGAGTAATTTCTTTAAAACCCCGTTTTCCTTTTCTTCCAGCATACTTTGCCCTATGGCGCTTACAGAAAACAATAACATCATAATAGCTGTGCCAGCTACTGCTTGTATCAAACCCCAGTTAGCTTCTTCATCTCCCACTAAACTTGTCATTTTTACTACTCCCTGTTCCACTTTTTCGGCCTGTTCCCTTTGTGAAGAAATATTTTTGATCACAGAATCTCTTCCTGAAGAAGAAAGGTTTGGAAACATTGAGTTAACAAATACCTGTGTACCTTTTTCCGAGTCTTTTTCTCCTTTGATCTCAGAAATTTTACTCATCAAAATATTTTGCAGGATGCTGATTTCCATTTCCCTGCTTTTATCATATTGCAATTCAGCGGGAATTGCTTTCCCGTTGTTTAAAGAATCTTCAAGCCCTTTATAAAAAATTATCACAGCAAGCTCATCGCCATTTTTAATGGCAGACTGTGCATCAGGTATTGTTGAGGGAGTGAGTTCAATTCCTGGTATTGAGTCAAGGTCTGCGAGAATCTTTTTTGAAGTGACTGATTCGTCATGATCAGCATACAATACTATAATAGGTGATGCATCCTCTTCCTCATCCTCCGTAACTCCGCCGAAAGCAAAAGCAAAAAGAGTAATAAGACCGATGGGTAAAAGCAATGCAAGAAATAATGCTTTTTTATCATCGAAAAATACCTGTAAATCTTTTCCAGCAATTTTCCACATATATTTTTCTTAAAACTCTATATCACAGTTTAGTTTTAGCCTTCAATCTCTCAACTGCCTCCCGGTTAAATTCAAAAAAATGGTTTCAAGTGTTACATTTCGTATTTCCAGGTTTTGAATTGTAATTCCCATTTCGGAACATTGTTTCACTATTTCGGGTAAATCTTTTTTCACTTGCCTTGAATAAATAATCAATTCATTTTTATCTTCATTATGATGCAACTTGAATCCGTTCAATTTTCCTGTTGCATTTCCTTCGTATCTGATTGCAACACTTTCTTCTACATTGTTTTTGGTTTTTAATTCCTGAAGCGTTCCTTCAGTAATAATTTTTCCTTTATCAATAATACCAATTACATCGCATAACCGTTCTGCCTCTTCCATATAATGTGTTGTATAAAGAATTGTTTTTTTATGGTAATGCAATTCCTCAAGCAATTCATAAATTTTATTCCTGCTCTGCGGATCAATTCCTACTGTTGGTTCGTCCATAAGTATCAACTGTGGATCATGCATGAGCGCACAGGCAATATTAATGCGGCGCTTCATACCTCCGCTGTACGTTTTTATCAGGTCTTTTTTCCTGTCAGATAACCCAACCCATTCTAAGAGTTGATTAGCTTTTTCCTTGGCAGCACTGCCTTTTACATGGTACAAACTACCCCAGAACAAAAGGTTAGCAAATGCACTCATATCATCATATAATGCGATTTCCTGCGGCACAATACCCATTATCATTTTCACTTCAGCAATATTTTTATAAGCATCCTTCTGTGCAATAAAAATATGACCTGAATCAGGAGGCATAATGGCGCTTATTATATGTATAGTAGTGGTTTTTCCTGCACCATTCGGACCCAGCAGTCCATAAAATTTACCTGCCTCAATTTGAAAAGAAACATCAGCTACCGCTTTTTGAGAACCAAAATTTTTTGAGATGTGCTGTACCTGAAGCATGTAACATTAAATTATGCACTAAAGGTAAAGAAGGGAAAAGTAGAATACCCAACGTTTCCGATAAACTCTTGAATTTAGCCGATTAAATGAATCTTAAGCCGATTAAATAATTTTACACTGATGCCATTTAGCCTGAAACATAAAAACTGGGATTCTGATTTTTTCGGTTTTAAAGTTGCTGATATTACCGGTACGGGCGATGCTTCAGAGCTCAGAAATATTTGTGATGCATTAAAGAAAGCGCATTACAGGCTTGCTTATTGGAGGGTATCATCTGCAGATGTTTTGTCAAATTCGGCCCTTGAGAATGCGGGTATAAAACAGATTGATACAAAGGTTACATTTGTAAAAATACTTGATCACATTTCCCGCAATCTATTTTCATATATTGAACCCTATACCGGAAAAATAAACCCTGAACTCATTTCCCTGTCCCTACAAAGCGGAGAGTTTTCAAGATTCAGAAATGACCCTGTCTTTCCTGTGAATACTTTTGAAAAGCTGTATACAACCTGGATTACAAAAGCAGTGGAAGAAAATAATGTGAAAAAAATATTTGTTTCAAAAGAGAGTGAAAAGATAACCGGATTTGTAATCGTTCATGAAGTAAATCCTGAAAGGGCAGAAATTGACCTGATAGCTGTAGATAAAAATTACAGGGGGAAAAAAATTGGAAAAGAATTGGTTCATACTGCTGTAAAATGGAGCAACGAAAACAATTATAAAGAATTACAGGTGGTAACCCAAAAAAGAAATAAAGCAGGCTGTAAATTTTATGAAGCCTGCGGGTTCAACATCGAAAAGGAAGAAAACGTATATCACTTCTGGCTATGAACGAACTACCCGTTTACACAAAATTTCAGCTCGCACTCCGTAATGGAATTGATAAAGAAGAAATTTGGATTGCTTACAAAGGAGTAATTTATGATGTAACCCACAGCACACTGTGGCGTTTTGGCAAACACTATGAACACTTTGCAGGGCAAGACCTTACATATGAATTACCGGATGCACCCCATACTGAGGTTGTTTTCGAGAGACTAAAAAAAGTTGGCCGGATAGAAGAGGAAAAAAGAATTTGATCACTCATTTCATAGATACTTTCATCAGATCAACAAATTCACCCACCCTTTTAGTAATGTTGGAGTTTTTTATTTCCATTAATCTTTGGGGGCCAAATTTTTCTACACATAAACTGGCCATAGCACTGCCAAAAATAACTGCCCGCTTCATGTTGGTGTAGGTAATGTTTTTTGTTTTTGCAAGATAGCCCATGAAGCCACCTGCGAAGGTATCTCCTGCACCTGTTGGGTCAAACACTTCTTCAAGCGGCAGGGCGGGAGCAAAGAACACCTGGTCGCCACAAAACAATAACGCACCGTGTTCTCCTTTTTTTATCACTAAATATTTAATAGCATATTTCTGTAGTATGAGTTTTGCTGCCTTTGCAATAGAAAATTCATTTACGAGTTGCCTTGCTTCTTCATCATTTATAATAAGCAGATCAACCATTTTTAATACTTTGTCCAATGCCTGGCGGCTGTTGTTCATCCAGTAATTCATTGTATCCATTGCAAGGAGTTTCGGTTTCACTTTCAATTGGTCAATCACACTTATTTGTAATGCGGGTTCAATATTCCCCAGCATGACATACTCTGCTTTACGATAACTTTCAGGTAAGATGGGGTCAAAATCAGCCAGCACATTCAACTCTGTTTTTAAGGTGTCACGGGTGTTCATGTCAAGATGATACCTGCCTGCCCAAAAAAAAGATTTTTTGCCTTTAATTACCTGAACCCCTTCTGTATGAATACCTTTTTTATTAAAATTAGTGAAAGTAGATTTCGGAAAGTCATCACCTACAACACTCACGAGTTTAATATTATTATAAAAATAAGAAGCAGCCAACCCTATGTAAGTACCCGACCCGCCAATGATTTTGTCGGTTTTACCAAAAGGGGTTTCAATGGCATCAAAAGCGACGGTTCCAACTACAAGTATGCTCATACCGGAAATTTCACCGAAAAATAGAGAAGTTGAACCACTTGGGAATCGGAGTTTTACACAGGCTTACGAAGAAGCTCAATACACAAGCCGAGTAAAATAATTTTAGGAGAAGGTTTGTTTAAAACCCCAATCACAGCTACATTTGCAGTCCCAAAATTGAATATTCCTCCTTAGCTCAGTTGGTTAGAGCATTTGACTGTTAATCAAAGGGTCGCTGGTTCAAGTCCAGCAGGGGGAGCAGATCCTGCAGTAATGCGGGATTTTTTTCTTCTTTAATAGTAATTTAGCTTGTTACATTTCTCCAATTTACTTTCAAGTTCCTATAATAATTACCATCTCACAAATCCTTACAATCAACGGAAAACCTGTTTGTTTGTACTTTTCTTTTTTTCAATTAAACTGTAACTTGCGGCTTGCAAAACCTAACACCCTGGCATCGGCATGTTGAAACTACGCATATATAGCATTTTTTTCGCTACGTTATTATTGTTGCATTGCAAAGTGTCAGCGCAAATTACAGTTTCTGCAGATACAGCAATTTGTGGCGGTTTCGTTACACTGGAAGTGCTTTCTGCAGGTTCTTATGGAACTGCAGCATACACAGTAGATTCTTTTCCGGCAACCTCAGAAACGCATGCGGGAACAAATGCCTTTCCGACAGGAACGGATGATATAAGTACTTCGGCAATTGATATGGGTTTTGAATTTTGTTTTTTTGGTAACGCCTATACAGATTGTTATATCAGTACAAACGGATGGGTTACATTTACAAATCCACCCTCTGCCTGGAATACTGTGTATGGCCCGGGCGGCAGCCCTTCTTATAGTGTTCCTAATACCAATACAAATGTTCCTAAGAATTGTATAATGGGTCCATGGCAAGACTGGAATCCTTACGGGGCGGGTTCTCTGGTAAAATACCAAACACTGGGAACAGCACCCTACAGGCGTTTTGTAGCAAGTTTCCAGGATATGCCGCTTTTTAGCTGCTCATCTTCTGAGGGGAGTTTTCAAATAGTACTTTATGAAACAACAAATATTATTGAGAACCACATAATTGACAAACCTAACTGTACAAGCTGGGAAAGTGGGAAAGCTACCATGGCAATTCATAATAGTGGTGGAACAGTCTCTTACGAAGTATCAGGAAGAGATGCATCTGCATGGACAACAAGTGATGAAAGCTGGAGGTATACTCCAGCAGGTATTGAATGGTATGTTGGAGCTACATTGGTAGGAACAGGTGATAGTATAACGGTTTCACCAACTTCTACAACCACTTATACAGCTTCCCTTGTTGGATGCGATGGAACCACTTATTCTGCTGATGTAACAGTTACGGTTTCAGCCCCTGATGATGCAACTTTCAGTTATCCCGGAGGGAGCGGCACAACTCACTGTGCCGATGGAACTATCCTGAGCCCTGATTATATAGCAACATCTGGAGGAACATTTTCTGCAACTCCGGCGGGATTGGATATTGATGCTGCTACCGGTGATATTGACCTTGGTACCAGTACTGCAGGTACTTATACAATTGAATATCTCACAAACGGAACTTGTCCTGATTCATCAACAGTAAGCATTACAATTTCAGATTTTGATGATGCTACATTTTCATATGCAACAGATACTTATTGTCCAACTGGTACAGCTTATCCTTCTTATACAGCTACATCAGGCGGAACATTTTCCATCAGCCCAACAGATATGACAATCAATGCAAGTACCGGTATGCTTGATCTGTCAACAGCAACTGTTGGAACAACCTATACGATTACATACACAACAACAGGCACTTGTCCATCAATTTCAACATTTGATGTAACGATTGAGCCTACGGAAGATGCGACATTCAGCTATGACGCTTCTTCTTATTGCCCAACTGGTTCAACTATTCCAACTATTTCTGGAACTACCGGAGGAACTTTTACTGTCACTCCAGCAACAATAACTATTTCATCTACCACAGGTGAATTGGATCTTACTACCGGCGATGTAGGAACAACTTATACTATTACGTACACTACTCCCGGGTATTGTACTGAATCAAGTACCGAAACTGTTTTGATAGACCCGCTTGATGATCCAACTTTCAGTTATAGCGCAGCATCGTTTTGCCCAACCGGAACAGAAATACCAACCATAACAGGAGTTACTGGTGGAACATTTTCTGTTTCTCCCACAGGATTAGTAATTGACGCCGCAACTGGAGAAGTTGATCTCTCAACCGGTACTGTTGGAACGGTATATGCAATCACATATACAACTCCAGCAGGGCCTTGCCAGAACGAAGCAACAGAAACTATTTTAATTGATCCATTGGATGACCCGGCTTTTAATTATTCTGCTGCAAGTTATTGCGTAGGAGGAAGCACCACTCCAATTGCAATCACTACCGCCGGAGGAACTTTTACAATTTCCCCAACGGATGCAAGTATTAATGCTTTAACCGGAACTATTGATTTAAGCACAGGAACGCCAGGCACAACTTACACTATCACTTACACAACACCAACAGGGCCATGTCAAAATTCAAGTACACAAACAGTTACAATTTTACCAACAACAGTGGCCGATTTTACTTATAGTCCTACAAGCTATTGCAGCCAGGGAACCATATTGCCTACGTCTGTAAGTTTTCCGGGAGGGACATTTTCTGCTGATGCAGGATTAGTGATTGATGCTACTACAGGAGAAATAAACCTCGACGCATCATCAGTAGGAACATTTACTGTAAGCTATACTTCACCCGGTTGCGGTGAAACACAATCTGTTGACATAACTATATTTGCTGACCCTGTTTTAACAATTGATCTTGCAGATGTTGTTTGCCTGGAGGGGAATGCTGTTCCGATAATTGTTACTCCAACCGGCGGGGTGATAAGCGGGGAGGGAGTTTCAGGCTCTCTGTTTGATCCTGGATTAGCCGGAAGCGATGGAGTATACACAGTTTTTTATTCTTACACAGATGCAAATGGATGTACAGGAACTGTTTCAACAACCATTGAAGTGATACAAAATATTGTAGATGCCGGGCCTGATGTTTCTATTTATGAAGCCGGTGAAATTCAGTTGAATGCTGAAGGGGGCAGTACATTTACCTGGAGTCCTGACATCAATTTGAGTTGTACAGGTTGTGCGTCACCAGTGGCATCACCCGCCGAAACAATTACTTACACGGTCACTTCTTACGATGTTTTCGGTTGTGTTGCAACGGATGATGTAACAGTTACTGTAATCCCGGTTTTTGATTCAACGGTTTTTGTCCCCAATACTTTCACTCCGAATGGCGATGGTGTAAATGATTTTCTTTTTGCTTTCGGTTCTGATATCGTCCTCATAAAATCTTTCAACATATTCGATCGCTGGGGAGAACTCATCTGGAGTAGAGAAGCACTTTTTCCAATGGACATTACTTTCGGCTGGGACGGTTACGCCAGGGGTCTGCCTGTAACTTCCGGTGTGTATGCATTCACATTAGAAGCAGAACTTAACAATGGCGTTATCATTTTCAAAAAAGGGAATGTAACGGTGCTGAGGTGAAACTCAATTTTTTTTTGTATTTCACCCCTCTTAAGTATCTAACTTTGTTTCTCAATGAAAACCTGCCCGCACTGTAAAAAAGAAAATTCTTCAGATTTTGAGTATTGCCGTTATTGCGGAAACCCTATTCAATTTGTACCAAATGATAAACCGAAAACTTTCTGGAAAAAAATTCCTTCATGGGCATGGGTACTCATTTTCCTTGCGGGAGGCATTTTAATGATCGGCTTCTTTATTGGGTCATTCGTTGCTCTGACTACGTTAGAAGGTTTTGCAAGTGGTGCACTGCTTATTGCCGGAATCGTAGGTTTCGGTATTGTTCCGTTACGCAAGCCCGAAGAACCGGATGCACTTATGCGGGGTATTGGAATTGCTTTTTTTGCATTGATGGGCGCCACTGTAGATCAAACAGGCAATTTCATTTATAACAAACCAGTGGAGATGTGTTTTTGTGAAGAAGGCACATCGTTACAAAGGGCAGAAGACGTTTCAAACCCGCTGCCCGGCACTTATTATGTTGAGCAGGACTACACCTGCTTTGATACCGCCGGAAACCCGGTAAAACAAATCAATATGTTTGCTGTGATGGGGCTCCGTTTTGTTGAATATGTATTGTTAGGTTATTTACTCATTTGGCTGAGGAGATTTCTGTGGCGAATGAAAAACTAAAAATTCACTGAACAACAATTTTTTCTATAAAACTTTCACCGCCTTCATTTTTCACTTCTACAAAATAAACACCGGCGGCTAAATGTATTTTATCAGCAGAAATGTTTTGAATAGGAGTATACATTTTTTCTTCATAAATTATTTTCCCGGTAGTGTCTTTGATCATCAATGTTGAACCGCTTACAAAAACATTGTTTGTGTGTACAGTAAAAAAATCTTTTACCGGGTTCGGATAAATTGTGATATGCTTCACACTACGGGTAATTTGAATGTCTTGCGGTAATGCTTCCGGAATTTGGTGGAGGCTGTTTATTTCTAATCCTGTTAAAACAATTTCTGGCATCGCTGGAAATGTAACGATCATTGAATCAATAATAGTTGCAGTACCTAGCCCGAAATGTTGTATCAAACTATTTTGCCCGCAATAACCGGTTTGCGCTGAAACTTCCCGCATTTGCCAAACTGTTTCGCCGTCAATTGTACATTTTATTTTTATTCTTGCGCCAATGCCAGACCCGTTTGATCCGGCAGCATCTCCGTTTAATTTTATCTTAACCCAGTTGTTATCATTTGTATTATTCACATAAAATAAATTCTTAGGCGCTACGGATGTAGATTCATTCTTACAGGTAGCAATCACAAGATCTAGAAATCCGTCATTATTTACATCGCCCCAGGCACCGCCGTAAGAACAGGGTGTGCCGAGATCGCTTATACTTGTTTCATCCCGGGTAAAGTTTCCTTCTCCGTCATTCTGATACAGAAAATTCTCAATGCTTCCTGAACAATAACCGTTCATCACCACAAGGTCAAGATCGCCATCATTATCATAATCCCCGAAATTACTTCCGTAACTGCAACCTCCATCAGTAACAACATCACCTGTTGTAATTTCAGTAAATGTTCCGTCGTTATTGTTTTTAAATAACTGGTTGTTTTGTTCGGCAAAATATTTTGCATTGGCAACAAAACAATCCAGGTCACCATCATTATCAATATCTGCCCAGCTTGAACTCATTGTGCTTTTTTCTGATGCTACAATACCTCCTGTTTCTATTTTGGAGAATGTTCCATCCCCATCATTCTGATAGAGGTTATCAGCTTCATCACTTTCATTGGTTACAAAAAGATCTACATCACCATCATTATCATAATCCACCCAGTTTACATTGCGGGATAAAAACTCATCCGTACTTTGCTCGCCCGATGTAATTTTTGTAAAGGTTGTTCCTTCATTGTTGTGATATAATAAATTTTCCAGGTCGCCGCCGCTGTTTGTCACATACAGGTCAACAAACCCATCAAGATCGTAATCACCCCAGCTTGCAGTTTCTGAATAAGTTGTTGGTATGCACATCGCCTGGTCAAACTCATAAGTAAATGTTCCATCACCATTGTTCCTGTAGAAATAATTTTTGAAACCGTACCATGTCACTACAAAACAATCCAGATCGCCATCATTATCCATGTCTGCGAAAGTAGCCCCGTCAAAAGGCTTTTCATGTTCGAGGATATCCCCTTCAGTAATTTTTGTAAAACTCCCATCGCCATTGTTCAT
>JBJXHH010000002.1:0-3720 GCA_046160675.1 Chitinophagales bacterium | reverse complement strand
GGGTGCCTGTTCAAACCAAAAAAGTACTTATTGGTGATTTCACAGCAACCTGGTGTGGACCTTGTGGAAACTGGGGTTTGCCAACTTTTACAGGCGCACTTGAAATACTTGAGGGTGCTAACAAATCTGAAGCATTATCCATACACTCAAGTGATGAAATGAGCAATTCCGTTTCAGAAGAACTTCTTACATATTATGAAATATCAGGAATTCCAACGCTGAAAGTATGGGAAAGTGGGGAAGGATTTTCTGATCCTGTTGCGATGGCCTCAGCTGTTGACCAGGAACTTATTGAACGCCCAATTGCTGAAGCGGGAGCTATTATGAACATGGTTGACAAAGGGACAACACTAGAAATTCAGGTTTCTGCAGGTATTTTCCTACCAGTTACTGGCGACTATTTTATTTCGGCCTATATCATGGAAGACAGTTTGAATTATGAACAAAATGGTACTTCCGAATCAGGAGATTATGGGCCTTATATACATAACCATGTGTTAAGAGGATCAGCTAACGGAACTTGGGGCGAACAATTTGTTTATGGTGCTGCTCAACCCGGGCATGTGAAAACAATGACTTACAATATTGAAAAAGATGAAAACTGGAACATGAAAAATGTGTATGGATTAGCTGTTGTATGGAAATATGTAAAAGATCAGCAGTATGGCGATTATAAGTATGAGTTTGTAAACGTTATTTCTTCAAGGGATTTGATAAAATAATTTTTTTAGAAAAAACATTATTTTAAACCCTGCCACTGTGCAGGGTTTATAATTTATTGCAATTGACGTTTATACAACTGAATTGTATTTTCAATACCGAAATACAATGCATCACTTATAATTGCATGCCCGATAGAAACTTCATCAAGCTGTATAAGGGATTGTTTGAAAAAACGCAGGTTTTCAAGATTCAGGTCATGACCGGCGTTGATTCCTAACTGAAGTGTATGAGCTGTTTTTGCAGCACTTATATATTTATCAATTGCCAATGTTTTATTTCTTGCATATTCTTCAGCATAAAGTCCTGTGTAAAGTTCTATCCTGTCAGCACCGCTTTCTTTTGCTGCATGCACTTGTTCAATTTCAGGATTTAAGAAAATAGAAACCCTTACACCGAGTGATTGGATTTCAGAAATGATTCCTTTTAACTTCTGCATGTTTTTGATCATATCCCAGCCGGTGTTTGATGTTAAAATACCTGGCGGGTCAGGTACTAATGTTGCTTGTTTTGGTTTTACTTCTCGGATGATCTTCATGTAACGATCATCAGGATAACCTTCAATATTGAATTCTGTAGTAACTACATCTTTCAGATCATACACATCTTTCAGTGTAATGTGTCTTTCATCGGGACGGGGATGTACAGTAATACCATCAGCGCCAAAACGTTCACAATCAATTGCAAATTGAACCAGATTCGGAATATTGCCACCTCTTGCATTTCTGAGAGTGGCAACTTTATTAATATTCACTGATAGTCGGGTCATAATTACACTCAAAACTAATGAGATAAGCGGATTCTGTAAATGATTCAATAAGAACTATGTAGAAATATCTTGGAAACATTATTACTCCCGATTTTCAAAAAGTAAAGTGCGTTGGAATGTATTGTTATTGGAATAATGAAGTGTGTTGACAAGGGAGGAGCGCCCTCTTTAAAAACAATTTTTCCGGATAGATCATATATTATTATTGGGGTTGATTCTGGGAGTACATCTTTCCATTGAATCATAATGTTTCCATCCGACAAGTAATTGATTGCATAACCCGGTAAAAAACTTTCCTGAAG
Source organism: Chitinophagales bacterium (assembly GCA_046160675.1). Lineage (GTDB taxonomy): Bacteria > Bacteroidota > Bacteroidia > Chitinophagales > BACL12 > JACMJP01. Next base: position 1,929 of record JBJXHH010000002.1, on the reverse strand, counting down.
TCCTAAAGCAGGAATTACTTCCACACTTTCTTCTATTTTCACTTCATCATTAACGAGGTATTGAATTTTCCAGGTACCTGTCGGACTAGATTCTGTGATTGGTATGTAACTCCAGAAATAATAGTACCACCAATCTTCCGTATGTGTATAGGAATATATATGGAAAGTACTTCCATCAGGCGCTATCCATTTCACTTTACTGATATCATTATCTAATACACCATAACCCTGCATCCAGAAGTTTATGACAGTATCAGCCGGGTAACTAAAAATTTCTTGTGAGGGCAATCTTTCTTTTAGTGTATCTAATGTTGGTATAAAATTATTGCAATCATGATCAATAACCCCAAAGGATTCGTTATAGGTAAGGGAGTCAATCCACAGTGTTTGCGGGTTTCCGCATGTACCACTAAATGGATCCCAATTGATAAGGGAATCATACCAAACTTCAAAATGCAAATGAGGGTCACTTGTATAACCGGAACTACCTACTAAACCAATTATTTCGCCGGCCAACACACTGTCTCCCGCACTTACCAATGCGCTATTTTTTTTCAGATGCCCGTAGTAAGTATAAAATAAATTATCATGTTTGATACAGATATAATTCCCAAGACCTCCAGAGATGGCAGTTTTATTCCTGTCAAACAAGGTATCAATAACATAAGTTACAATACCATCTTTGGCTGCAAATACGGCAACCCCTGAATCCATTTGGCTAAAATTTCTTATCACAAAGTCAGTGCCCTGGTGGCCATCGTATGATTTGGATCCGCATAAATAATCTGTGTAACCTGCAAAACTCCAATCTACATAATTTACTAAAAAATAATCGTTTAGATAGGCACCATCAATTGGAATAATAAATTGTTCTGTCTGGCAATAACTATTTGAAGAAGTGAAAATGATTAGTGAAATACAAACATTTCTCATTGATGCTAAAGGTATTGATAACTGTAAAATCCACAAAAAAGGCGGGAGTTACCCGCCTATACTTCTTAGGAATGTATTATTCAATTAATATCTGTATGTATCAGGCTTATATGGGCCGTTTACTGAAACACTGATATATTTTGCCTGATCCTCAGTTAAAGTGTCAAGCTCAACACCTATTTTTTTCAAGTGTAAGCGGGCTACTTTTTCATCAAGATGTTTTGGAAGTACATACACTTTGTTATCATAAGCGGATGTATTTTTCCAAAGTTCTATTTGTGCAAGCACCTGGTTAGTGAATGAATTACTCATCACAAAACTGGGATGCCCCATAGCACAACCTAAGTTCACCAATCTTCCCTCTGCTAAGAGTATGATGTCTTTTCCGTCAACAGTAAATTTATCAACCTGTGGTTTTATCACATCTTTTGTATTGCCGTAGTTATCATTCAGCCAGGCTACATCAATTTCATTATCGAAATGACCAATGTTGCAAACAATAGCATTGTTTTTCATAGCTTTAAAATGCTTACCTATTATAATGTTTGTATTACCTGTAGCAGTAACAACAATGTCAGCTTCTTTCACAGCATCATCCATTTTCTTCACTTCATAGCCATCCATTGCTGCCTGTAACGCACAGATAGGATCAATTTCAGTAATGATCACCCTTGCGCCTGCGCCCCGTAAGCTTTGGGCGGAGCCTTTACCTACATCTCCGTAGCCCGCTACAACTGCAACTTTACCAGCCATCATAATATCGGTTGCCCTTCTTATTGCATCTACCAGGCTTTCTTTACAACCGTACTTGTTGTCAAATTTGCTTTTTGTCACACTGTCGTTCACATTAATTGCCGGAACAGGAAGAGTTCCTTTTAATACTCTTTCATACAACCGATGAACGCCCGTAGTTGTTTCTTCACTTATCCCTTTCAGGTTCTTAATCAGTTCGGGATATTTATCAAGCACCATGTTGGTTAGGTCGCCGCCATCATC
>JBJXHH010000001.1:0-9689 GCA_046160675.1 Chitinophagales bacterium | reverse complement strand
TAGTACCCTACGATACTATTTGGAGAACAGGGGCAAATGAGGCAACAACTATCGAGTTTTCAGAAGATGTGTTGGTTAACGGGCAATTGCTTAAAAAAGACATTTATGCATTGTTTTCGATCCCCGGAAAAGAAGAATGGCAAATTATTTTCAGCTTGAACGAAACACAATGGGGATCCTTTAAATACAGGGAGGCAGATGATGCACTGCGTATAAAAACAAAACCTATGGTTTCAGACACATTATTGGAATCACTAACATTTTATATTCTGCCTGATGAGTTGAACGCTAATGCAGCAACTATAAAACTCGGCTGGGAAAAACTGGAAGTTGCATTTTCAGTTGAGAATACTTCTTCTGCAAAATAGTTTTCAATAAAACAAAAGTGGAACAAAGGAAGTGGTATTGGGCGGAGTACTCACTGAATCTAACACGATACCAAAACTAAAATGCTCAGCTATGAGCCAGTAATACTCTTTATTTCTATTTTCAAATATGCAACTTCCTGTTGAATCCGTTGTTCGAATTGCGTCTGCATAAATCCTGTCGATAAAATTTTGCCTGTTACTGTAAATTTCAACTTGCACAGTCGGCAGTAAACTATCAATTGCATTGATTACATTATACACATGAAAGGTATTCACTTCAATGTTGCGGTTAAATTCTTCTGAAGCATTGAGGTTTTCATCTTGTTGGGTTCCTTTTTCACAGGAAAACACACCACAAATTACAGCAATAAAAATAATTGGTGTGCCTTGTATCCTCATTGCATCCGGCTTAAGCCAATTGTTTTAAAATATTGTTTATATCAACCTTTTCGCTTACAATTTTCAAAACTTCATCAGTTTTTATGCGTTCCTGTTGCATACTGTCCCTTTCACGGATAGTGACAGTATTATCTTCCAGCGACTGATGATCCACAGTGATGCAATAGGGTGTTCCAATCGCATCCTGCCGTCTGTATCTTTTTCCGATTGAGTCTTTTTCTTCATAATAACACTGGTGAAAATATTTTAACTCATTAAATATTTCCATTGCTTTTTCAGGCAGGCCATCTTTTTTTACTAATGGCAACACAGCAACTTTAATGGGGGCTATCACCGCAGGCAAACGCAATACAGTTCTTGTGTCTTCATTTACAACTTCTTCATCGTAAGCATTACACATCATGGCGAGAAACATCCTGTCGCAACCGATGGAAGTTTCAACAACATAGGGAACATAACTTTCATTTAATTCCGAATCAAAATATTGCATTTTTTTACCACTGTACTCACTGTGCCTGCCCAGGTCGTAATTTGTTCTTGAATGAATTCCTTCCAATTCTTTAAATCCGAATGGAAAGTTAAATTCAATATCAACTGCAGCATTCGCATAATGCGCCACTTTATCATGGTCATGAAACTGCAACATGCTGCCATCTGTTCCCAATGCCCGGTGCCATTGCATCCTCGTAGCTTTCCAGTATTCATAATATTTCAATTCTTCGCCCGGGCGAACGAAGAATTGCATTTCCATCTGCTCAAATTCCCGCATGCGGAAAATAAACTGCCTGGCAACAATTTCATTTCTGAAAGCTTTACCAATTTGCGCTATGCCGAAAGGAATTTTCTGTCTTGTAGTTTTTTGAACGTTGAGAAAATTCACAAAAATACCCTGGGCTGTTTCAGGGCGCAAATAAATTGTATCTGCTTCTTCCGAAACGGCGCCGAGTTTCGTAGAGAACATTAAATTGAATTGACGTACATCTGTCCAGTTTCTGCTTCCTGTTTCAGGGTCTGCTATCTCGCAATCAAGAATGATTTGTTTGAGTTCCTCAAGACTGTTATCATTCAATGCTTTTACATAGCGTTCATGAATAACTTTTTTCTTCCCCTCAATTTCCAAAACTCTAGCGTTCGTTGTGCGAAACATTTCTTCGTTGAACTCAGCAAAACGTTTTTTCGCCTTTTCTACTTCTTTATTTATCTTATCGTCCTGTTTTGCAAGATAGTCTTCAATCAAGTTATCTGCCCTATATCTTTTTTTTGAATCTTTATTATCAATTAATGGATCATTAAATGCATCAACATGCCCGCTGGCTTTCCAGGTTGTAGGGTGCATCAATATGGCTGCATCTAACCCTACAATATTTTCATGCATCTGCACCATTGCCTTCCACCAGTATTCTTTGATATTATTTTTCAATAAAACACCGTAGCTTGCATAATCATACACAGCACTTAAGCCGTCATAAATTTCACTTGACTGGAAAATAAACCCATACTCCTTTGCATGGCTTATCACTTTTTTAAACTTCTCTGCATCGTTCGCTATCATGCGGCAAAGATAATGAATGGTGAGGGGTGAATAGAAAGTAAATAAAAGTGAAATTCAAAAAAAAATTATCTCTTTCCTTTAAAGAAATTTTTTATCAGGAGTGAACATTCGGCTCCCAAAATTCCACCTGTTAGGTCAGTTTTGGGATGCAGGATATTTTGATGTTTTGTAAAGCCAAGTTTTTCGTCATTAGCGCCGAAAACCAAGCGCCCGATCTGCGCCCAAAAAATTGCAGTAGCACACATAGTGCAGGGTTCCAGGGTAACATACATAGTACAATCCGGTAAATATTTTGCAGAAAAATAATTGCATGCTTGCGTAATTGCCTGCATTTCTGCATGCGCCGTAGGGTCATGTAAACGTTCTACCAGATTATGTGCCTTCGCAATAATTTGATTATCCAATACAATTACTGCTCCAATAGGGACTTCCTCTTCATCAAAAGCTTTTTGTGCAAGCTTTAAAGCTTCGTTCATAAAATACTCGTCAGGATTGGTTAGAAGTCCCATGCATTAAAAACTCAGAAATTATTCACTTATGTCAAGGAAAGTATTTGTATCCTGATTGATTTCGGCTATCACTTCTTCAATGCTTATTTGTTTTTGCTCACCGCTTTTCATATTTTTCACAGAAACAAATGCATCCTTTAATTCCTCTGAACCTATGATAAGTGTGTAAGGTATATTTTTATCATCAGCATATTTGAATTTCTTTCCCATCTTGGCTTGCAGATCAGGATAAATTTCAGTTCGGATATTCTCCCTGCGTAGTAGTGTTGCATATTGCATTGCAGCAATTTCGCACTCTGTGTCAAAAGGAATTATCAAAATTTGTGTTCCGGTAAACGTACTTTCAGGAAACAGGTTCAGCTCGTTCAAAACATCATAGGTTCTATCCAGCCCGAAAGAAATGCCTACACCACTCATATTGGGTAAGCCGAAAATTCCTGTAAGATCATCATATCTGCCGCCACCGAGTATGCTGCCTATCTTCACATCATTGGCAACAGCTTCATAAATTGTTCCTGTATAATAACTCAAGCCCCTTGCAAGAGAAAGGTCAAATTCAATTGTAGTACTTTTTGTTTGATGATTTTTTAACCTCTCAAAAACTTCTTTTATTTCTGCAATCCCCTGTTTACCTTTTTCTGATGTGAATGTTTTTTCAAGGAAAGAAATCTTCTCTTCATTCGTTCCTCTTAGCTGAATAATTGTTTTTACTTTTTGAATTTGATTTTCAGAAAATCCATTTTCTTTTAATTCTTTTTCCATTCCCTCAATTCCTATCTTATCTGCTTTATCAATGATGGTTACCAACGTAACATTTTTTTCTGTTTCGCCGATATACTCATTTACACCATCCAATATTTTCCTGTTGTTGAGTTTGATTGTTGCATTTATTTTTAATTGATCGTACACATCTGCTATGATCATTACCAACTCAGTATCATACAGCAAACTTTTACTTCCAATCACATCAGCATCACACTGGTAAAACTCCCTGTAACGCCCTTTCTGCGGCCTGTCGGCCCGCCAAACCGGCTGTATCTGATAGCGTTTGAAAGGAAAAGTAATTTCGTTTTGATGCATTACAACATACCTCGCAAACGGTACAGTGAGGTCATAGCGCAGTCCTTTTTCCGATATAGTTGGCAATACTTTGTTTGCGTTTTTTTCTTTGAGTAAGTTTTCATCAGCATCTTTCAAATAATCGCCACTATTCAGGATTTTAAACAGTAATTTATCCCCTTCGGCCCCATACTTTCCCATCAGCGTTGACAGGTTCTCCATCACAGGTGTTTCCAGCGGTTGATACCCGTACAACTCATATACATTTTTTATAGTGTTTATGATATAATTTCTTTTGGCAACTTCAGCCGACCCGAAATCTCTTGTACCTGAAGGTATTGATGGTTTTTGTTTTGACATGTAATTAAGACCTGAACGCTAAGATATTAAGAGTTAAAAGAATAATTTATCAAATAGCCTCAGTTGTATATTTTTTCACAACCGCATCACAAGCCTCGTTGAGCATTTCAAATACAGTGCTGTATAAATCATCGTCAAAGTAAGGATCAGGAACTGATTTATTTCTACCCGGTTCTACCAAGTTCATAATCAAGTGAATTTTACTTTTTTCTTCTTCTGTTTTTGCAAGATGCAAAACATCAGTATAGTTTGAAGCATCCATGGTAAAGATAATATCATACTCTTCAAACATATAAGCACTGAACTTCCTAGCCCGCTGCTGTGAAATGTCTATGTAATATTTTTTAAGTTCTTTTTGTGCACGGTGGTCAGGTGGTTCGCCGGAGTGATAGGCTGCAGTACCTGCTGATGCTACGTTCCAGGGGAGTTTGTGCTTTTCAATTTTACTGCGCATAATACCTTCTGCCATCGGGCTGCGGCAAATGTTACCGAGGCAAACCATCAATATCTTCATCAATCTTTATTTATAATACGCATATTCAAAAAGAGATACATACTTTTCCTCTGAATCCGGGTTTGTAATACTGCGCTTTTTTAACAACCCGTTTTCATCATATTCAAATTGAATGGTCGTAGAGGGGGTGTCAGGAAATTGCGGATCGTAACAAAAGTTTTCTTCAACAAGGCTGCCCTTTTCATCATACTTATAAATTGCATGATATGAAAACTCAGACCTGTAGTATCCCCGTTCATCAACCAACAACCCGTTTTCATTCCATTCATAGGTTGTCTCCTCCAGTACAATCCACACCGGTTCATCAGAAGCGTTTCCTTCTTCATCATACTCAAACATGGCGCCTTTGGAAGCAGCTTTCAGTACCCGGCCTTTTTTATCCAATGTAAAGTTTATTCGCCTTGCCTCTGCACTGGCAATATTACTTTCAATTAAGTTTCCTTTCTTATCATAAAAAAAACCGTACACGATAGGCAAAATATCCACTCCGTGAATAGTAACGGACTGAATATTCCCTTCATTAGTATATACATAAATATACTTTATTGTATCCAGAGCCTCTTCACTGTTCAGTTCAGGGTTCAAAATTGTTTGCATAATTTGCCCTGTTTCTGAGTAATCAGTAATACTGTTCACAACATACTCTTCGGTAAAAATATAATCATATACAGTCTCTACCTGTTGCTTCACTTTTAGCTTCTTATACTTATCAAATTCAGAATACTGAAATCCAACCAGGTCAGGTGTAAATTGTGCAGTGACTGTTGCAAAACCTATAAACAGGAAAATGAAAAGTTGTGCGGCCTTCATCCTTAGATTTTTTACAAAACTAATTATTCGAAAGCAAAGGAACGAAGTAATTTAGCGCCTGTGACTGCTGGTGGAAATTCAGATACAATTGTCGCCCTGAGCACCTCGCCGGGCATGGCGGCTATCGCCGTTATTCGTATGTCCGGGCTTTTGGCAATAACTATAGCAGATGAAGTTTTTAAAGGAAAAAAGTTAAGTGATGCAACATCCCACACTTTGCATTTTGGCGTAATAGAAAAGGATGGAGAAAAGGTAGATGAAGTAGTGATTGGACTGTACAAAAATCCGGCATCCTACACGGGAGAAGATGTAGTGGAAATCAGTTGCCATGGGTCACCGTTCATACAACAAAAAATTCTTGAGTTGTTGATACAAAAAGGGGCACGGCTAGCAAAACCCGGTGAGTTTACTTTGCGGGCATTTCTAAACCGAAAATTAGACCTTTCGCAGGCAGAAGCAGTGGCTGACCTCATTGCTGCGCAAACCCAAAGTGCTCATGATATTGCATTACAACAAATGCGAGGGGGGTATAGCCATGAGTTAAAAAATTTACGTTTTGAATTAATACATTTTTCATCCCTGCTTGAGTTGGAATTAGATTTCAGTGAAGAGGATGTTGAGTTTGCCGAGAGAAAACACATGCTGAAACTGGCAGAGAAAATAAAAACAGTAATTGATACTCTCATTCGTTCGTTTGAGTTGGGCAATGTATTAAAGAATGGTGTAAACACAGTGATAGCAGGGCGACCCAATGCAGGGAAATCCACCCTGCTGAATGCTTTATTAAATGAAGAACGGGCGATTGTGAGCAATATTCCCGGCACTACAAGAGATACTATTGAAGAAGAACTAAACATAAACGGAATTACTTTTCGTTTGATTGATACTGCCGGAATAAGAGAAGCAAAAGATGAAATAGAAAAAACAGGTGTTGAACGTACAATGCAGAAAATTCAGGAATCAACTTTACTCTTGTATGTGTTTGACATGCATGATCTTACCAGAGAAGAACTGGAAAAAGATCTTACACAATTTAAAAAAGGAAATTACAAATTTATCCTTGTTGCAAATAAAATGGATAAAGGGGTTTTTGAAGAACATATAAAAACGTTTGACCCTTATTATAATGTACAAGTTATTTCTTCCCTTGAAAAAACAAATGTTGAAGAACTGAAACAAGCCATGTATAAAACAATTGTGAGCGAGGAACTAAACCTGCATGATCCCATTGTTTCAAATCTTCGCCACCTGGAAGCTTTGCAAAAAGCCAAGGAAAGTTTGCAGGGTATATTTACATCCATTGAAGCTAAAGAAAGTGGTGAATTCACAGCGCTGCATGTTCGCCATGCACTGAATTACATCGGCGAAATAACAGGCGAAGTGACGAATGAACATGTCCTGGATGATATTTTCAGGAATTTTTGTATCGGAAAGTAATGATCATAAAACAAAAGGATGAAACCCGGCACAATAGTAGCGCTTACAGCTCTCAGGCTTGGTTAAACTGTATAAATTACTACCTTTGCTGCAATGAGATTGTTTTTTGCTAAAGGATTGATAGCCCTTGCTACAATTATAATTGTGACGCATAATCTCATACCACACCATCATCATGAATCTGAAAGTGAAATCACAGAGCATCATCAGGAAGGTCATGCACATCATGACGACGAAGCCATAGATTTGAATGATATTTTTTCGCATTTCATTCATAGTAATGATGGATATGTTATACTTGGCAAGTCTCAGACTGATTTAAAGTCATTCATTCATTTTACCACTATTATTTATGATGATATTTATATTAGTGAGTTACTGCTACCTCCTTTATTATATATTTCACCTCATGTTTATTTAATCAATTCTTCTCATTATTTCTCCGCATCTGGTTTACGGGCTCCTCCTGTTTGTTGATAGTTGTATGCTTCTTTTAGCATAAATCACCTGAATGAGCAATCATTCAAATCTCATTTTTTAACTATTCAACTTATTCAAATGAAAAAATATATAATTACACTTGCTGTTTCAGCATTTATGCTTACAGCATGCAAGACTAAAAAAGAAGATGGTCATGGGCATGATCATGAATCTACACATCAGCATGAAGACGGAACCGTTCATGAAAGTCATAGTGAAACTCCGGAAGGTCAGCAGGAGTTTACTGTTGATACAACCCTGCAAAATAAAGACACACTCTTCGATATCCAACATCAGCATGATCATGAAAATAAACATGAACATTCACATAATTAAAATAAGATTTATGAGAAATATTATTCTTTATGCATTCCTGTTTATAATCATTTCCTGCTCAAAAAATAATGCAAAGGATGAGCATGCGCATGATGAGGATGGATTAGAAGGACTTGCTTACACATTATATTCTGATAAAACAGAAATATTTGTGGAGTTTAAACCCTTGATTGTCGGCACAACCTCAAAATTTGCCGCCCATTTTACGATACTTGGGGAATCATTTAAGGCATTATCAGAAGGCACTGTCACTGTCAGTTTAATAGTGGATGGTAAGGGAATAAAACAAACGGCAACAGAACCCACCGTTCCGGGTATTTATCGCTTGGCATTGCAACCCACTGTTGCAGGTACAGGAGATTTAATATTTGACATTGTTACAAATGGTTTTATTGACAGGCAAATTATAAAGGATGTAACGGTTTATGCTGATGAAAAAATCGCTTTGGAAGATCAGCCGGAAGAAAGTGGAGGTGGTGGAGATATTACATACTTAAAAGAACAGGCATGGAAAGTAGAATTTGCAAATATGCCTGTAAAAAAGCAAGCTTTTTCAGAAGTCATAAAAACAAGCGGCCAAATTCTTTCAGCACCCGGAGATGAAATGATGGTTACAGCAAAAGCAGATGGCATAGTTGTATTTACAGGGAATAAAAGTATTATCGGCTCACAAATAAATGCAGGTACATCCTTATTTACAATTACAGGAGGTGATATTACCACAGGTAATATTGATGCAAATTACAAAGAGGCAAAAACAAATTATGATAATGCAAAAATAAATTATGATAGGGCGAAAGAATTAGTAAAAGACAAACTCATTTCACAAAAAGAATATTTAAATGCAGAGGCAACATTTCAAAATGCACAAACTGCATTTACTACCATCTCAAAAAATTATTCATCTGCCGGGCAAAGTATTTCAGCTCCTATGGGAGGTTACATAAAAAATATTTTTGTTTCGGAAGGGCAGTTTGTAACTGCCGGGCAACCACTTGCAAGTATATCAAAAAATAAAAAATTGATCCTGCAGGCAAATGTTTCGCAAAAATATTTTGATAAACTCTCCTCTATCACTTCTGCAAATTTTAAAACCTCAGATAGTGAAAACATTTTAAGCACAGAAGAATTAAATGGAAAAGTAATTGCGTATGGTAAAAGTGCAAATGAAACAACACCCTTTATTCCTGTAACTTTTGAAATTGACAATACAGGAAATATTATTCCCGGCTCAATAGCAGAAGTATATCTCAAATCATTTCCAATACCGGATGCACTAGTAATTCCTGTTTCAGCATTAATTGAGGAGCAGGGAAACTTCTTTGTATATGTGCAAACCGAAGGAGAAAGTTTCCAAAAACGAGAGATTAAGATCGGCGCTACAGATGGAAAAAATGTGCGGGTATTATCAGGTATAGCTGAAGGTGAAAGAGTAGTTACAAAAGGTGCTTATCAAATTAAATTATCCAGTGCATCAGGAACATTACCTGCACATGGGCATGAACATTAAAAAGAAATTAGTATGCTTAATCGAATAATAAATTTTGCATTAGGAAATCGTTTGCTTATTGTCATTGCTTCTGCATTGCTAATTGTTTTCGGCACATATACAGCTACACGAATGGAAGTAGATGTATTTCCTGATTTAACTGCACCTACTGTTGTTGTATTAACTGAGGCTCATGGAATGGCCCCGGAAGAGGTAGAAAAATTAGTAACATTTCCTATAGAAACATCCGTGAATGGCGCTACGGATGTGCGCAGGGTAAGGTCATCATCATCTGCCGGAATAAGTATTGTTTGGATTGAGTTTGAATGGAACACAGATATTTATAAAGCAAGGCAAATTGTAAATGAAAAAATAA